>CACLYL010000037.1 GCA_902611135.1 uncultured Fidelibacterota bacterium
TAAACATGGTTGGTATTATATAACTGTTGCGGATGCTGTTGTAGATACTTCAATGATTAATACTGGTTTATCAAGAGGAATTGTTAATAAAATTGAATCAGACCAAATTGGAGAAACCGCCCAGGTTGCTTTTAAAATTAGATCAGAGGTGATAAGCCATGACTGGTATCAGAACACAGACCCTAACGAGATAATCATTACTCTAAGGACACCACTTGGGAAAGTAGAAGACCATATAAATGATATTAAAGATCAATGGAACCTCAACACTGTTGTTCTAGATCCTGGACATGGAGGTAAAGACCCAGGAGCGCTAGGTAAATATGGTACTAAAGAAAAAGATATCGTTTTGGATATTTCTAAGCGTTTAGGGAGACTATTGGAGAGAAAAGCGGGGATAAAAGTTATATATACTCGAGATGAAGATGTCTTTGTCCCTCTAATGGATAGAACTAAAATAGCAAATGAAAGCAATGGTAAAATATTTTTAAGTATCCATGCGAATGCACATAGTAATAGAAATATTCAAGGTTTTGAAACTTTCTTATTGAGTCCAGGAAAGAATGATGACGCAATAGAAGTTGCTTCAAGAGAAAACTCGGTTATCAAACTAGAAGAAAGAGTTTCTCAATATGAAAATTTAACTGGCGAAAATTTAATTATGGCTACGATGGCTCAAGCTTCTTTTATGAAAGAAAGTGAAGATCTTGCAGCAAAAATACAAATTGAACTTGGAAAGAAATTAAAAACACCTAATAGAGGAGTAAAGCAAGCTGGATTCCTTGTTTTGATTGGAGCTTCAATGCCAAATGTACTTATTGAAGTTGGATTTATTTCAAACCCTTCAGAAGAAAAAATGTTGAAACAAAATAGTTATAAAGAAAAAATAGCTCAAGCTATATTTGAAGGGATTAAACAGTTTAAATATTCTCGCGAAAAAATTCTTGAAGGTTAATGGATAACAGGCCTATTGGTATATTTGATTCAGGTGTAGGCGGTCTTACAGTAGCAAATGCTATTAATAAATTATTACCAAATGAGACAATATGCTATGTTGGAGATACTGCTCGTGTACCATACGGGAATAAAAGTAAAATGAGTATTCTTAAGTTTTCAAAACAAATTACAAATTGGTTAATAAAACAAAATTGTAAGGTTATCATAATCGCTTGTAACACTGCATCTTCTTTGGCTTTGGACACTTTAAAATTAAAGGTCTCTGTTCCAATTTTGGGTGTTATTGATCCGGGTGTGAAATGGGCTGTTTCTATTACAAAAAAAAATAGAATAGGTGTTTTGGGTACTAGAGCAACAATTAATTCAAATGTTTATCATAAGAAAATAAAAGAAGAAAATGAAAAAATACATGTTTTTGAAAAAGCATGCCCCCTTTTTGTTCCCCTTGTTGAAGAAGGGTTTATAGATGGTGAAATTCCATCATTAATATCAAATTATTATCTGAAAGAATTAAAAATGGCCCATATAGACACATTAATTTTAGGCTGCACTCACTACCCTTTATTAAAACAAACTATATCCGACTCACTATATCCATCAATAAAATTAGTTGACTCAAGTTTGGCCACATCAAAAGAATTAAAGTCCCTTTTAGAAAAAGAGACCCTAATTTCAAATAATGAGAAAGGTAAAATAAATTGTTACGTAACTGATTACACCGAGACTTTCGAAAATGTTGTCAATAGATTTTTTAAATATAATATTAATTCTATTAAACGCTTAGATGTTTTCTAATTATATAGATTTTTTAAAATATTTTTATAGTTTACAAAGGTCAGGAATTAAATTAGGTCTTGAACATACAATAAAATTGTCTGAGTTTGTTGGCAACCCCCATAAAAAGATTAAGACTATACATGTAGCAGGTACAAATGGAAAAGGCTCTTGTAGTGCTTTCATAGATAAAATTTTAAGAGTATATGGTAAAAAAGTAGGGTTATATACATCTCCGCACTTAATCAATTTTAATGAAAGAATAAGAATTGATGGCAAATTTATTACAAACAACGAAATAATTTCTTTTATATCACGAAATAGACTTTTTATTGAAAAAATCCAATCTACCTTCTTCGAAGTCTCTACTATAATGGCGTTTGATTACTTTTACAAAAATAATGTTGATATAGCAGTGATAGAAACCGGGTTGGGAGGTAGGCTCGATTCAACAAATATAATCAATCCAATTGTTTCAATAATTACATCAATATCTTTTGATCACTCTGATATTCTAGGAGACACCTTGTCAAAAATTGCAAGAGAAAAATCAGGTATTATAAAATATAAAAGACCAGTACTAACTTCAAAGTTTAACCATCAGATAAAAAGTATATTTAATACCAAGGCCGTATTAGAAGACACATCTGTGTCTGAAATAGATGATATAAAAGAGATAAAACAGTTAAAAACTGGAACAAAGTTTGAATACAAAAGTGAAAATTATCGAATACCTTTGTTAGGAAAGCATCAAACTGTTAACGCAGCTTTGGCTATTGAAGCTGCAAAGGTCTTTGATGAAAACATACCTAAAGAAGTAATTGAAAAAGGACTTTTAAAAGCCTTTTGGCCAGGAAGGATTCAAAAAATCATTGGTAATGTTTATTTTGACGTTGCACACAATGGTGAAAGTATAAAATCTTTAATTAAAACTATTAAGTTTCTATTCCCAAAAAAATTGCTTTTTGGAATGATCTGTTTAAAGGGAGACAAAGATATTGAAATTATATCTAAGGAACTTTTTGGGACTTTTAAGGTATTATTTACTTGTCATGATAATAATAAATATCTGTTAAGAAAAGATATACTGTCAAAAAAATTACAACTTTTTGGAGTTGAAAATAAAATATCAGCCTCATTAAGCCAAGGTTTGAGAAAAATAAAACAATTAAGTCAAGTTAACGGGATAGGGTTAATTTTTGGAAGTCATTACATCGCAGAAGAAATTTTTAATGGTTGTCAAATTTCTTTTGACTCAATGGATATTTGATGTAATTTATGTTAAACCTGTGTTCCTTCAAAGGCTTAAAATTTTAGATCAAAATATAAATTAGAAGGTTTTTTTATCAAAATGAATCTCAACGAATTACAATCTCTACATATTCGAGAATTAACAAAACTTGCTCAGGAATTAAATTTGGGCGATGTTATCTCTCGCCTTAACAAGCAAGAATTAATTGTAAAAATACTTGAAGAGCAAGCCAAAAAGGATGGATCATTTTCTGCTAGAGGTGTTTTGGAGGTAATGCAAGATGGTTATGGATTTTTGCGTTCTCCAGGATATAACTATTTGCCAGGTCCGGATGATATTTATGTTAGTCCATCTCAAATAAAGAGATTTGGATTAAAAACAGGCCACTTGATATCAGGTAAAATTCGCCCTCCTAAATCAAAAGAAAGATTTTACGCTCTTTTAAAAGTGGAGACAGTTAACGATCACCCGTTTGAAAAATTAAAAAACATAATCCTATTCGATAATTTTACGCCGCTATATCCTGAGCAAAAACTTAAACTAGAAACAAATAAAGCTAGTGACTTATCAATGAGAATAATGGACCTCATTTCGCCTATTGGTAAAGGGCAAAGGGGTTTGATAGTAGCACAGCCTAAAACCGGCAAAACAATTCTATTACAAAAATTAGCTAATGCTATTGCTGCTAATCATTCCGAGACTAAGAGAATCGTGCTTCTGATAGATGAAAGACCTGAGGAGGTAACGGATATGAAGCGGAATGTAGATGCGGAGGTGATAAGTTCTACCTTTGATGAACCCCCAGAGAGACATGTATCAGTTGCTGATATGGTCTTGCAGAAAGCAAAAAGAATGGTAGAATATGGAGATGATGTAGTTATACTATTGGATAGTATTACTAGACTAGCGAGAGCCCATAATGCTGTTATTCCACATAGTGGTAAAATATTATCAGGTGGTGTAGATTTTAATGCATTGAAAAAACCAAAACAATTTTTTGGAGCAGCAAGAAATACCGAGGAAGGAGGTAGTTTGACAATCATTTCTACAGCTTTAATTGATACTGGGAGTAGAGCTGATGAGGTAATTTTTGAAGAATTTAAGGGCACAGGGAATATGGAATTGGCTTTAGATAGGAGGCTAAGTGACCGTAGAATATATCCTTCTTTTGATATTATAAAGTCAGGCACGAGAAAGGAAGAATTGCTTCTAGATAGAAAAGAATTAGGCAGGATGTGGATATTAAGAAAGCTTTTAAATGATATGAAGGTTGAAGAAGCAATGCAGTTTATGCAAGAAAGAATGTTGAGAACAAAAACAAATAAAGAATTCCTTGACACTATGAGTCAATAAAAGAAGTTTTGTGGATTCAAATATTAAAACAATTGTAGTAAAATTTCTTACAGATAAACCAGTAAGGAAAACACCCTACCAAGTAAAAGGTGTTTTCATAAGAAATTTTAAAAATGAATCTATCGTCCCCATGCTCGATGGATCAAAAAGAGATAGGTTCTTATATCCCCGTGTCCAAGTAAAAATATTAGATGAACAAATCTATTTAATTGGAATAGATGAAGGTGTTTCTCCTGTACTTGAAATTTCTGAGAAGATAGAAAAACTTGATTTTGGGAATATAACTTTTCAAATCCAAGATCGTGATATTTCACAATTTAAAAATGAATTTATCTCTTCTAATCAATTAATTGATTATGAGTTTATAACTCCATGGGTCGCTCTTAATAATATGACTGGCAAAAAATATAAAAAATTAGAAGATTCAGATAAGCATAGTTATCTCACCAAACTAATCGGCCAGAATATTATATTTATCGCTAAGGAATTAAATTTAGATCTTGGGAAAGAAATTTATATAAAGTTAGAACTTTCTGGCCTAGTTGCTCAAAAAATCGATGAAAAGAATTGGGGATCATTTAAAGGTACATTCAAAACTAATTGTATCTTGCCAAATTACATTGGTTTAGGCAATGGTATTACTAGAGGGCTTGGAACAATTTTTTATGATCAAGATGTAATTTTAAATAATTCTGAAAGTAGTGAAGATCAAGAAGAGCTTTTAAAAAATCTAGCAAAAGAAAAAGGATTAGAGGCTATTGATGTTTTGGATGTACCTAAGCCAAAAAGAAAAAATAAACGGAAATCATCATTCAAAAAGAAAAGTAGAAACAAATTAAGAAGAAATAAAAATAAAAAACCTTTTAAGTCTAATGGCCGCGTTCACAATGAAAATTATAATATCCTGGAAAAAAATGAAGGAGACAATATCGATCAGAAAAACTACAACACTGAGGAGCACCATAAGAGGCAACACAAGTTTTGAATATTAAACTTTCAAATAGAATAAAAAAAATTAATCCATCCTTCACCTTACAAATGGCAACAATCGCTGCAGATATGAAAAGTCAAGGGAAAGAGGTCATAAACTTTTCTGTTGGGGAGCCTGATTTTAACACTCCAAAACATATTATTAAAGCTGCTAAAAGTGCTATGGATGCTGGTTATACCAAATATACTGCAGGTCCGGGAATGTTAGAGTTTAGGCAGGCAATATGTAATAAGCTAATTAAAGAAAATGGAATAAAATACAATCCTAAGGATGTGCTTGTTTCAAACGGAGAAAAGCAAAGCCTATATACAGCATGTCAAGCCTTGTTTGACAAAGGAGACAATGTGATTATATTTACGCCTTATTGGGTTTCTTTTCCAGAATTCATTCGACTTTCAGACGCAAAACCGAATTTTGTCAAAACAAATTCAAATAAAAACTTTGAACCAGATTTTGAGCAATTACAGAATAAGAAAGATAAAAGTACTAAAGGCGTTATTATTAACTCGCCCTCAAACCCTACTGGAGGAGTTTGGAGAGATGAAACAATAGTTAAGTTGTTAAAAATTGCAAAAAGAAATAACTGGTATGTTATTTCAGATGAATGCTATGAGAGATTAGTTTACAATAAAAAATTTACAAGTGTTGAAAAATTAAACAGAGAAAACAAAATTGCTGCCTGTGTTATTACTTGTATGAGCTTATCAAAAACATATGCTATGACTGGTTGGAGAATAGGTTATTCTGTTGGGCCATATGAAATTATAAAGGGGATGGCTAAAATTCAAGGGCAAGCAACATCTTGTGCGAATTCCATTGGTCAAAAAGCAGGAATTGCTGCTTTAAGCGGGGATCAAGAATGTGTAGATTTTATGAAATCTAAGTTTCTGAAAAGGCGAGATTTAATGTTAGGGTTAATAAGAGATATTCCAAATGTAACTTGTTCAAGTCCCGATGGAGCATTTTATGTTTTTCCTGATTTTAGTCAATATTTAAATCAAACAGTAAATGGAAAAAAACTAAAAGACACATTTGATATATCCCAATATATTTTAGAATCTGCAAATGTTGTAACAGTCCCCGGAGACGGCTTTGGGGCAACAGGACATATACGGTTCTCATATGCGACAAGTTCAGAGATAATAGAAAAGGGGATAGAAAAAGTTAAAGTAGCCCTCAATAAAGTTTTCTAAAATAAAGGAGTAATTAATGAAAAAAGGCATTCATCCGGAAAATTATCGCTTGGTTGTGTTTAAAGACACTTCCTGTGATCATTCTTTTCTCACACGTTCAACTGTTGAAACAAGCGAGACTATTAAATGGGAAGATGGCAAAGAATATCCTTTGTTTAAAATTGAAATTTCAAATAAGTCACATCCATTTTTCACTGGAAAGCAAAACTTAATTGACACTGCTGGAAGGATCGAAAAGTTCAATACTAGATACGGCAAAAAGTAATAACTGATTTTTATGATCATAAAAACTTCAGGCTCTTCTTTTATGGCCTGAAAGCTATTTTACAGTTTTAAACTTTTAAGATGAAGGAAAAATTAAAAAACCTAATTGAAAAACATTCTTTATTATCAGATAAAATGTTGGACCCCAGTGTTTTTAATAATCAAAAAGAATTATTAAAGATAACAAAAGAGCATAGTTCTTTAGATCAAATTGTAAAACTAGGTAAAAAGTATCTTTCTATGTTAAAAATAATTCAGGATGATAAAAAGATACTTGAGGAAAACGACGAAGAGTTAAAAGAGATTGCCCAAGAAGAAATAATGGATCTAGAGGTAGAGTTAATTGATTTAGAAAAGGAGTTGAAAATATTATTACTGCCTAAAAATCCAAATGATAATAAAAATTTAATATTAGAAATCAGAGCAGGTACTGGGGGTGAGGAAGCTGCACTGTTTGCAGCCAATTTATATAGGATATATACTAGGTATGCTGAAAGAAATAACTGGATTTTAAAAATTCTTAACTCTACTGAAACAGGTATTGGAGGGATAAAAGAGGCCATCGTATCAATTAAAGGAGAGGGTGCTTTTGGACGTTTAAAGTATGAAAGTGGAGTACATAGAGTACAAAGAGTGCCTAAAACAGAAACTAGTGGTAGGGTCCATACGTCGGCAGCAACAGTTGCCATTCTACCTGAGGCTGAAGATGTTGATATTGATATTAAAGATTCGGATCTTAAAATAGATACTTACAGGGCAAGTGGAGCAGGGGGTCAACATGTAAATAAAACAGAGTCTGCCATAAGAATAACTCATAAACCCTCAGGCTTAGTTGTAACATGCCAAGATGAATCTTCACAGCATAAAAATAGAGCTGCTGCATTGAAAGTTCTAAAGTCCAGGCTTCTAGCCATGCAAGAAGAAAAAGTAGCTAAAGCAAGATCTGCTGAGAGGAAAGTGTTAGTTTCTACTGGAGATAGGTCTGCTAAAATACGAACATATAATTTTCCTCAAGGAAGAGTTACTGATCACCGAATAAGTTTTACTAGTCATAGGTTAAATGAAATATTAGATGGAGATATTGAAGAAATTATAGAAAAATTAAAATTAGCTGATCAGGAATCTATTATGGCTGCACAAACGAGTTAACATAAAGGCTTAATTTTTTGAAAAGTTTAAAAAAATTCAGAATTATTGATCTAATTAACTGGGCTGAAGTTTACTTTAAAGCAAAAAAATTTGAAAACCCTAGAATTGAAATTGAGTGGCTAATAAGGTCGGTTCTTAAAATAAATCGTATAGATATATATCTTAAATTTGATCATGTTTTATCAGATCAAGAACTAAAAACATTAAAAAGTTTCATTCAAAGACGTTTAAAAAGAGAGCCTCTTCAATATATAACTAATTCTTGCGAGTTTTATGGTATGGAATATTTTATTAATGAAAATGTTTTGATTCCAAGACCAGAAACAGAAATGATTATCGATATTGCTGAAAAAGCGTTGATAAATAAAAAAACCCCAAAAGTTTTAGATATTGGAACTGGATCCGGATGCATTGGGATCACCCTAGCCTCAAGAAATAAGGACTATGATATTTTAGGAATTGATATTTCAGATAAAGCACTAGATGTAGCAAATAGAAATAAAGATAACTTATCAAATATATCATTTATTAAAATGGATATACTTAATCAAACCCCGAAAGGGGAATATGATATAATAATATCTAATCCCCCCTACATACCTCTAAAAGATTTTCCAAAAATAACCAAAGACGTTAGAGGATATGAACCTATGGTCGCTCTAACAGATCAAGCCGATGGGCTGACATTTTATAAGAGGTATATGAATATTGTAGATAATATTTTAAAGGATGATGGCCAAATACTATTAGAGGTGGGATTAAACCAACATCCTCTTGAAGTAAAAAAAATACTTATTGAAAAAGGAATTTTAGATGTGAAACTAATAAAAGACTTGAATGGGGACAATAGATTTATTTTAGCATAATTCTTTTTAATATAATGATCACCTTCTTTTTTAATCACCTTGAACTACTTAGGCCTTTTAACGTTTTAATTAGCGCTTTAGCTATGGTAATTTCAGCTTCAATTCTTGGCGAATTATTAAATCATGAAAAGTTAATTCCTGTAATTATTACCGTAATGTGCTTTACGGGAGCCGCAAATGCTATTAACGATTTTATTGACTTTAAAATTGATCAAATAAACAGACCGAATAGGCCTATCCCTTCAGGAAGGGTCCAAAGAAAATCAGCCTTAATTGTTAGTATCTTATTGTTTTTAATAGGTTCTCTCTTTTGTTTTAAGCTTGGTAAAAATGCTATAATTGTAGGATTTTTTGTATCACTTCCCTTGATTGTTCTTTATAGCATTTTTTTTAAGGGCTTGCCGCTAATAGGCAATATAGTTACATCTTTAATTTTGGGCTTATCTTTTATTTTTTGTGGCTCCGCTTTTAATAATATTTCTCATATGATCGCTCCTGCTCTTTTAGCATTTGGTTTAACTCTACTAAGGGAAATTGTTAAAGACATTTCTGATATTGATGGCGATAAACTGTTAGGGCTCAGGACCCTTCCGATTTGTATAGGTTTACGTAGGGCATGTAATTTGGCAATACTCTTTTCTAGTCTAATTTTTCTCTTTTCATTAATACCTTTTTTTAAGGGTTTGTATGGAATTTGGTATCTTATTTTTTTGATTATAGGAGTTGAGATTCCCTTGATGTATATCGTAATTTTGTTGTGGAGTAAGCCAAAAATCTCATCAGCTAGTCAGTGTGAAAAAATTTTAAAATTTAGTACTTTAATTGGCTTGTTCGCCATATATGGAGGATCTTTTAAATGATTTCTGAATTTGTTCATCTTCACAATCATTCTGATTATAGTTTGCTTGATGGAGCTCAACGAGTAGATCAATTAATTAATACTATTAGTGATCTTAATATGGATTCTGTTGCTCTTACTGAGCATGGGAACATGTTTAGTGTTTTGCCATATTACAATGAAGCAAAAAAAGCTGGAATTAAACCAATTATTGGCTGTGAAATGTATATCTCCGTAGGCTCTAGGTTTGATAAAAAAGTTTTAACAACAGGTGGTTGGGGTAATAATCACTTGATATTATTGGCAAAAAATTTTGTTGGATATAAAAATTTAATGAAGCTGGTTACTGCAGGCTATTTAGAGGGGTTTTATTACAGGCCTAGAGTTGATATTGAACTACTTCACAAGTACAATGAGGGGTTAATTTGTTTGTCTGGTTGTTTGAAAGGTGAAATACCGGAGAAAATGCTAAAAGGAGATTATAAGGGAGCTAAAGATGCAGCGATCCGTTTTTCGCAAATTTTTGAAAACAGATTTTATTTAGAGATACAAAACCACGGTATCCCTGAAGAAATTGCAAATATCCAAAATATGAAGAAGCTTTCATTAGAGCTCAATATTCCCTTGGTTTGCACAAATGATGCACATTATTCCAAAAGAGAGCATCACGAAGCACATGATATCCATATTTGCTTAGGAACTGGAAAATTAAAAAGCGACATAAACAGGTTAAGATATGCAACGCCAGAATTTTATTTTAAAAGCCAGGATGAAATGTTTAAGTTATTTAAACAGTTTCCACATGCAATTGAAAATACCAGGAAAATAGCAGATAGTATTGATATAGAATTGCCAATGGGTGAATATCATCTTCCTAATTTTCCTATACCAAAACAATCAGAAACTCAAGACCCAGATGAATATTTAAAAAGTTTAGTCCAATTAGGAACTCAAGATAAATATGGTGATATTAATCCAAAAATTCAAAAAAGGATAGATCATGAGCTTGGTGTTATAAAAAGTATGGGTTTTGCAGGATATTTCTTAATCACAGCTGATTTTGTTCAACATGCAAAAAAATCAAATATTCCTGTAGGCCCAGGCAGAGGTTCTGCAGCAGGTAGCATTGTTTCATATTCACTAGGGATAACAAATATTGATCCAATAAAGCATGATTTACTTTTTGAACGATTTCTAAATCCAAATAGAATTAGCATGCCTGATATTGACATTGATTTTTGTATAGAAAGACGAGGTGAGGTGATAGATTATATAAAAAATCAATATGGAGAAAATTCAGTTACTCAAATAATTACTTTTGGGAAAATGAAAGCAAAACAGGTTGTTAGGGACGTTGGCAGAGTAATGGGTTACTCTTTTAATGAGGTTGATCAAATAGCAAAAGCGATACCAAACGAATTGAATATCACGTTAGATAGTGCTTTAGAAAAGAGTAAAGAATTAAAAAGCCTTGCAGATGGAAATTTTAAAGAGTTAATGTCTCATTCAAAAGTTTTAGAGGGCATGAATAGACACGCTTCTATTCATGCTGCAGGCGTTGTAATAGCACCAGGAGATCTAACCGACTATGTTCCTCTTTATAAGTCATCAACAAATGATGTTACTAGTCAATATGATATGAAAGGTCTTGAAGAATTAGGCCTGTTGAAAATGGATTTTCTAGGATTAAGAAATTTAACAGTCATTGATAAAACAGTAAAATTAATAAAGCTGTTGGGACAGGATATTAATATAGAAAACCTCAATCTTAGCGATCCAAAAGTATATAAACTCTTTTCAAAAGGATTAACTATAGGGATATTTCAATTTGAATCATCAGGTATGCGTGAATTTTTAAAAAAGCTAAAACCGACAGGGATTGAAGATCTTGTTGCTATGAACGCATTATATCGACCTGGCCCAATGAGTAACATTGATGACTTTATAGCTAGAAAGAACGGCAAAAAAGAAATTGTTTATCCTCATCCATTAATGAAGCCCATTCTCAAAGAGACATACGGGATAATCGTTTATCAAGAGCAAGTTATGCAAATCGCGAATGAGATTGCAGGTTTTTCTTTATCCGAAGCTGATATAATGCGACGAGCAATGGGTAAAAAGAAAAAATCGCTAATGGATGAACTATCAGTCAAGTTTATTGAAGGAGCAAAAAGTAAGGGTACAAATAATAAAAAGGCCAAAGAAATTTTTAATTTAATAGAAAAATTTGCAAAATATGGTTTTAATAAAAGTCACTCAGTAGCGTATGCCTACATTGCATTTCAAACCGCATGGTTAAAAACATATTATCCTGCTGAATTCATGAGCGCAAATTTAACTAGTGAAATGACAAACATTGATAGAGTTGTTATACTAATTAATGAATGTAAAAAAATGAAAATGAAGGTCTTACCTCCAGACATAAATATTTCTCATTATGATTTTCGTCCTGTTGATAGTAAAACAATATCTTATGGAATGAATGCTATTAAAAACGTTGGTTCAAAAGCTCTAGAAACTATTATAGATGAAAGAAATAAGAATGGGACATACAAAACAATTTTTGATCTTTGCTCCAGAGTAGATCAACAAAAAGTTAATAAAAGAGTATTGGAAAGCTTAGTAATGTCTGGGACATTAGATGTTCTTGAAGGTAATAGATCTCAAAAATATGCAAGCATAGATGAGGCAATTCAATATGGACACCAAATGCAAGTCGAAAAAGATGTAAATCAAGTTGATATGTTTGGTAACTCATCTGAACAGGAGAACCTTGTTAAAGTCCCTACACTTATGGATTTAGAGGACTGGGATGAGAAGGATTCATTGGAGAAAGAAAAAGAAGTTTTAGGGTTTTATATATCAGGACACCCTCTTTTAAAGTATTCTGAAGAACTAGAGGAGTTTTCATCTTTCTCATTTGATGAAAAGAATGAAATTTCCAAAAAGGATTTAATAACTGTTGGTGGGATGATGACGCGCGTTGTCAAAAGATATGATCGAAGAAATAGAGAGATGGGTTTTTTTGATTTAGAATGTCTAGGAGGGACTGTTGAGGTAATTGCTTTTAGCGATTGTTTTAATTCATTTGGTAATTTAATTGAAAATGAAAATGTTGTATTTATTAGAGGAAGGGCAACAGAAAGCACATATGCCTCTGAAATAAAAGTTATCTGCAATGAAATCATTCCAGTTAAAGATATAAGAAAAAGACTTTCTCAAAGATTAAACATTAATTTCTTTAATTTTAATGAAAACATAAAGACCGAGGAGTTAGAAAAGTTAATGGATTTAGCAAAAAATTATTCTGGTGATTGTAAAATGATTTTCCATTTACCAAATGATAATTCTAAGAGGCCAATCAAAGTAATGGCTCATAACATTAGAGTATCTGCAGATAAGAACTTTATTAGAAAATTAAGAGCTTTGTATGGGAAAGAAAGGGTTTGGGTGGATTAATAATGGTTTTAGTTCTTCAAAGATGTAATTCTGCTTTTGTTCACATATCGGGGAGGTTACACTCATCAATAAAAAAGGGTTTAGTTTTATTTCTGGGTGTTGAAAAAACAGATAAAAGGGATGATGTAGATATAATTTTAAAAAAAATACTTGGCTTAAGAGTTTTCAATGATAAAAGTAATAAAATAAACCTTTCATTAAGAGACGTTAGCGGTTCAATTTCACTAATTAGCCAATTCACATTATGTGCTGATCTGAAAAATGGAAAAAGACCAGGTTTTACAAAAGCCGCTAAATTTGAAGAAGCTTAGATCATTTATAATTACTTTATAAATCAATTAAAAAAAAATCAATAAAATATGAAACTAGGGTGTTTGGAGCGGCAATGGATGTGAGTCTGACAAATGATGGCCCTTTTACATTAATTTTAAATTCAGATATAAATTAATAGTTTTATGACTTGCTTCATAAAACTATTAACTTATCCTTTATGAAAAGAAAAATAAGAATTATAATGGCAAAACCTGGTTTGGATGGGCATGATAGAGGAATTAAAGTCCTAGCATCGGCCTATAGAGATGCCGGAATGGAAGTAATCTACCTTGGATTAAGACAAACTCCAGCGATGATTGTATCCGCTGCTATGCAAGAAGATGCTGATGTTATAGCACTTTCAAGCCTAAATAATGCGCATAATACAATTTTCACAAATATTTTAGATCTTATGAAAAATAAGGGTTTAGATGATGTTCTACTTGTTGGTGGAGGCATTATCCCCCAGGATGATATTAAAAAGTTAGAATCCAAAGGCGTTGGTAAATTATTTGGTCCGGGTACTCACATTAATGAGACGGTCGATTTTATTGTTAACTGGGTTGATTCAAATAGGCGATAAATTGGATATAAACAACCAAATAGAACTTGAATTATATTTTTCTGAACATTTTGATACAATTTTATTTCCTGTTCTTGCAGAAATGTATTTAAAAGGTAAGGATCTAAAGAGAGCCAGGAAAGTTTGCGATATAGGTTTTAATTATCATAAAAATGATATCTCAGGGTGGTTCGTTTATGCTAAAATTGAAAAAGCAGAAGGAAATTTAAAAGGAGTTGA
>CACLYL010000038.1 GCA_902611135.1 uncultured Fidelibacterota bacterium
AAAGTTTTTATCAAATTCAATTCATAGGATATATCAAGATTTGCAGTAGGCTCATCCAAAAGCATATACTTATTATCTTGATTATTTAAATCGTTTTTTAATTGAATCAACGCTCTAGCAAAGTGAACTCGTCTTTGTTCTCCACCAGATAAGTTGTTAATTGACCTATTTAACAAATGAGAAATTTCACACACACTTGAAATATTCTCTAAAATATTGAGAAAATTTAAGTTACTTTTATTTTTCAGATCATCAAACCATCCCATCTTGATAATATCTTCCACACTGAAATCATACATTATTTGCTGACTTTGTGACATGACACTTCTTTTTAAAGCTCTTCGCTTTATTGAAATAGTTTTTAATGGCTCTGAATCAATAAAAATTTCTCCTTTTGTTGGTATTATATCTCCAGAAATTAATTTTAGTAAGGTTGATTTTCCTGATCCATTTGGTCCAAGAACTGTTAATAGTTCACCTGGCATTATCTCTATGGATATATCTTTAACTATTTCAAAGTCTCTTACTGAATAAGACGCAGAATTGACAACTATGCTCATTTTTTCCGCATATTAAAAATGAGCCATAAAAAGAAAGGAGAACCTATCGCGCTGGTAATTAAACCAACTGGTAGTTCAGCAGGTTGAATTAAAATTCTCGAAAGAAGGTCAGCAAAGATCATAATTATAGCGCCGGTTAATATCGACGCAGGTAGTAAATAATTATGATTTACTCCACCAAATAAACGGGCTAAGTGCGGTACGATCAACCCTACAAAACCAATCATACCAGAAAGAGAGACACTTATTCCCACAATTATTGCGGAAGATATTATAATATCAAATCTTAATCTTTTTATATTAACACCAAGGCTATATGCCTCCGATTCACCTAATTGTAATAAATCTAATTTTCGAGATAATCTAAAAGTCCAAAGAAATGCGAAAAGAATCATTAAAGCTGCTGGAAGTATTAAATCCCAGGTAACTCCTCCAAAGCTTCCCATAGTCCAAAAAGTTAAGCTTCTAAGCTCAGATTCGCTACTTATGTAAGTTAAAATACCTATTCCAACACCTGCAAATGCATTAACAGCTATTCCAACAAGTAGCATATAAATCATACTTTTTACACCAAAACCTTTTGTAAATGCAAAAAGTAATATAATAATAGTAGCTGAACCTACAATCGCTGAAAATGGTAAAATATAAGGTCCAAATAGATAACTCGGAATAATCTTTGCCCCTAAAACTATAGTTAATGTAGCTCCTAATGCTGCACCAGATGAAACGCCTATTAATCCTGGATCGGCAAGTGGATTTCTAAAAAGTCCCTGAAGACAGGCTCCTGATAAAGATAAAGACGCTCCAACTAGAGCTGCGAGCAAAACTCTAGGCGCCCTAATGTGTAAAAGTACTTTTTGATGCAGTTGACTTAAATTACCTGAAAAATAATCTAGAATTGAAAGTTTAAAGCTGCCAACAGAAATTGCCGTCGATAAAGTAACAATAAAAATGAGGATTAAACTTAATATGATGGATAATTGTCTTTTATTTATAAATTGGAAAGACAAGGAGTAATTGATTAAGTTACTTATCATTATAAATAATTAATGCAGATTGTAAAGCACTTCTAATCGTTCGTGGACCAAAACCCAACATTGCCATAGCATCATCAAAAATAAAATTTCCCTCTTTCCCTGCTTTAATATTTTTAAAAATTGGATTTTCTTTTACATTTTTAATTGTCTCAGTATTATGTAAGTCCCTCTGAGACATAATTATATAATCTGGATTTTCTTTAACAATTGCTTCTTGACTGACTGATTTCCATCCTTCTAGGTCACCAAAAATATTTTTAGAGCCAGTTAACTTGATATAGCCATCACCCGTTGTTCCAGCTCCTGCTACTATTATTCTGTTTGCTTGCATACTTAAAATAAACATCAACCTCTTTAATCTTTTTGAATTTTTAAAATGTATATTTTCAAGCGTAATGATATCTGGCATTAGGGTTTGATTTATCTGTTCTTCAGCTTCACTTCTCATATCCAAAATAGACGCTATACAGTAAATTTTATCCAAAATACCATCAACACTTTTTTCCTCTGGTATTGCTCTAATATCCACTTCAATATCAATTAACTGTTTAATAACATTAGGAGGACCCATATCATCCTCACCTAATATTAGAGACGGATTCATTGATAAAATTCCCTCCACTGATAAGTTTCGTACATATCCTATGGAGGGATGATTTTGCACTTCCTTTGGAAAAGTTGATGTTACATCAGTAGCGACGATTTTTTTTTCTGCATCAATAAAGTATAGAATTTCAGCAACGGATCCCCCTGCGACAACAATTCTTTGACTATTATTTGCAATATCACAGGATATTAATTGATCCTGCTGACCTTTTAATTGCAAAACAAACAAGGAGGAAAAGACTAAAGCTATTTTAAAGAACACTTTCATGAATAATTATATTATAGTAAATGAGACTCAATCTCAATAATGATCTTAAATAAATCAATTAATAATTCCAACGGAAATTTGAATTATTTAAAACTTAATTTTGCAGATAAAAAAAAGTTAATAACGTTATTATGATATGGTACTAGTGGGATCAGCAATTAATTTATTCAGCAACTTTTCGACATCGGATTTTGTTACAGGTTTATTTTTGTTGCCCATAAAAACTAAACCCATAAATAATCCTCCAAGTGCTTTAAACATTAATTGTGAATTAATTTGTGGAAATTCTCCTGCCTTTATTCCATCTTCTAACAATTCTTGAATTACAACATAAAGCCTTTGTTGGTATTCTTTCCATGGTTGATCTTCAAGTTTGACTGCTTTTGGTGCATTAAATAAAAATTCAAATAGTCCTGGGCGGTCTTTTGCATATTCAGCAATTTTAATCAATAAGTTTACAAAAGTTTTTCTAGGGGAATTAGTTTCTCCAAATACCGGTTCTATTGAATCCCATATTTTTTTCCATCCATCTTCTAATATTGCAGAAAATACATCTTCCTTGGACTTGAAATAATAGTAAAGTGTTGCTTTGCCAAACCCTGAGCCAAGAGCTATCTCGTCCATAGTCGCCCCGTCGAGTCCTTTTGTTTTAAAAACAGATAGAGCGCCCTCAAGAATTCGATCTTTCCTCATTTGGCGTTCTTCTAATTGTCTTTTTGATGGAGACATATATATATAGGCTTTATTTGGTTATAAATAAAAAAAAATCTTAGTTTACTTGAACAAAAATTAATATAGCTTTAAACAATATTTAATAAATTTTATGTTTAGATCTAAACTTTATTAATTCTAATTTTAAGCAGCTATGAATAAGAAAAAAGTACTCAAGTCACTAAATAACATACTTGAACTAGAATTAGCTGGTGTAGTTAAGTATACCCACTATGCATTTATGGTACAAGGACCCTATCGTCTTAGTGTTGTAGAATGGCTAAGGGCACAAGCCCAGGAATCTTTGATGCATGCAGAAGCGGTGGGCGAACACATTACTAGTTTAGGAGAACATCCCACACTCAAAATCAGTGACCTTTTGGAGACCCATAAACACTCCACAGAAGATATTCTCAATGAATGTTTAGAACATGAAAGAGAAGCCATAAAAGCATATTATGTACTCCTAAAGAATGTTGAAAGTGGATCAATAATGCTAGAAGAGTTTGCTCGTAGCCAGATTGCTGCTGAAGAAATGCATGAAGCAGAGTTAAAAAAGATGCTTTTAGATAATTTCTAAAACCAGCTCTAGATACCTCTTCTAAAAATATTATAGTCTATCTTCTTAAAGTATTACAAGATGAAAATTTTTAAGTTACTTTACAACTTGCTCTTTATTTTTAGTTTTTGCATTGCAGAAGTGAGCTATGTTGGAATCCTAAGAGGTCAAGTTTTTAGCTCAGAAAACCAGTTACCTCTAGCAGGAACGAATATTTTCATAAATGGTACTGATATAGGTACCATCTCCGATGAGAAAGGATTTTTTACTATTAATGATATACCCCAAGGGTACTATAATATCTCTGCAAGTTATATCGGCTATGAATTAAAAGCAGTTAATGATATATGGATAAGACCCAATGCAAATGATTTTCTAAAAATATCCTTACATCCAAAAGTATTAAACCTATCTACAATAACTGTAGAAAATAATCTTTTTTCAAAATCAACAGTTGATGAATATTCATCTGTCTCATTTAGTAATGATGAGATCAGAAGAGCTCCAGGTGCAGGTCAAGAAGTCACAAGGATATTAAATAGCCTTCCTAGTGTAGCAAGTGTTGGTGAAAATAGACAAGACATGATGGTACGTGGTGGAGGTCCCACAGAAAATGGTTTTATCATTGATAATATACCAATACCTAGTGTCTCTCATTTTCAACAAAGTGATGGAAGATCGAATGGTCCTATCGGAATTATCAATACCGATATGGTTGAAAATTTAGAGTTCTATGCAAATGGTTTCTCATCAAAATTCGGTAATAAACTATCCAGTTATGGTGAAATTGAATACAGAGAGGGCAATAATGAATCTTTTGAACTAAACTTAGGTCTTGGCTTAGGAGGATTGGGTGGACTAGTAGAAGGCCCGCTATTTAATAAAAGCTCTTTCATTGCCTCCTATCGAAAGAGCTACCTCAATGTTATTTCAGATCTCATAAATGCTGGAGGTCTTCCTTCCTATCAAGACATCCAAGGTAAAATTACCTATAAACCTAATATATATAATGTTATTTCCTTATTGTATGTTAATGGAGGTAGTCTTTACGATAGGAGTATTGAAGATGGAATCTCTACTGGACAAAATATCTACGGAAAAATTAGAAACAATCAGAACACACTAGGAATAAATTTTAAACACATCTGGAACAAAAAGGCGTATACCAACACAAGTTTGGGGTTTTCTATACAACAAGCAAATACTAATTTTTACAATATAATTGATGGTGTTGGCACAAATATTACCTCATTTTCGAATTTGAATATTATTCGAACTCTAACATTTCGCAATGTAACCAATCAAAAAATATCCAACTCAATAAATATGGACTTCGGGTTCGAGATTTTAAATAATAAAACTGATTTTGACTTTGTTAGGGGTTATTCAGGAGAATTTGATATTAATGATATAGTATCTCTAATGAATAATTCGGGATTTATTTCAATCAAAAGTTATTTATTTAATAGGATAATCTTCTCATCTGGTGCTAGAATCGATTATAATGACTATGAAAACGAAATCTTTTTTTCTCCAAGAATTAATATTGATTACAATATTTTTAAAAATACAAATTTAATTTTTAATTTTGGAAATTATCTGCAAAATCCTCCAGAAACTTACCTAACAATTGATGATAATAAAATCGGTAGCATTAAAAGTAACCAATCATCTATATCATTAGAAAATATGTTTTTTAAAAGCACAAAAGTTTCTCTGTCAGTGTATAATAAAACTACATGGAATGCTCCGATTCTTGGCGATTCAATAAATTTTATTTCTCCAATTCTTGAAGAGGAGGTAAAATACTATGATCCAACTTTTTTAATGGATCAACTAATCATGTATGATAAAGTAGTATCTGAAGGAAGATCCACCACTAGTGGGATTGAATTATTGATACAAAAAAAACGGGTTGAAAATTTCTATGGTTTGATTGGAGGAACCATTTTTAATAGTTTATTTACAGATATTTATGGCAATCAATGGAACCGAAATTATAACTATAAATATATTTTTAACATTGTTGGTGGTTACAGACCAAATAATAAATGGGAGATTTCTGTAAGATGGTCACTATTCGGGGGCAAACCTTACACCCCATTTAACGAGGATTCGTCAATATTGTTTGATAGACCTGTTAGAGAAAATGATCAATATAACTCAAAAAGAACTCCTAAATATCATTCTCTTTTCATTAGATATGAGAAAAAAGTCAACCTGAAAAAATCTAATCTTATTTATTTTATTGAACTTTGGAATGCCTACAACAGAAAAAACATTGAAACATATGTTTGGAGCCAAGGATTAGAGAAAGTGGTTGAAGAAACCTATTTTGACTTTATACCTGTAGGAGGATTTGAAATTGAATTTTAATAAAATTCAGCTATCTAGTTTTTACCAATTTTGCATACAATAATCTGAAAAATTATAAGAGGTTTGAAAGATCCTTTTTATAATATCATTAATTTCAGTTTGATAGTTTCTAAAAACCACAGTTCCATCATTTGGGTAGACGGGATTTTCTCCTACTTGTTGGACAATATTTAATAGATCTACATCTGAAATATTTTTAGAATCATTAAATTGTAAAGATATTATCAACCCTCTTAAACTGCTCCAGTTTTTATTATAATTTACCGCATTATTCGATAATGGACCGGCTGTTGAATCAGATACGATTAATGTGTCCATATCTAATGTTACTTTATTCAAATAATGAACAATAGATGAGGCAATAACTCTCTCTAATTCAGTAATTATAATATTTTTGTGCGTTATAATTTCATTCAAGCTACCTTGATTATGTATTACTGTCCTTCCATCTATGTAGGCATTAAATATATTTTGGGTAAAATTAATTGATTCGTCGGAGATTGCGGCATCTCTTAATGCTGCAAACTGGGAAAAGTTAAAGTTGTATTCTGATTTTAAATCAATAAACTCATTTGAATCAGAATCAAAAAATGGATCAAATACTCTATCATAATCATCTGTATAACCCGTGTTGAAATCATTTGATGATCCGAAATAACCAAATGAGATATCCCATTGATTTTCTAACTCTGTAAATAGATCTTGATCAGACATTCTTGATGTATTATCATAAGAATCAAGATTTGTTATTGACTGGATGGCGTTTGAATAAACTACAGAACCAAGTAGAGTTTTGTGAATTATTTCAGAAAAATTGATCCCATTTTGGCCTGTAATTGCTCTGTAAGTTCCAACTTTATCAAGATCAGTACAGTTATCTGCTATTTGCTCCATCCAGTCTATTACCAATTCATCTGTTGTTGTTGAATATCCATGAATCATCTGAATATTAAGATTGTCCTTTAGTGAATTAATAGACGATGAAATATTATTAAATGAGTTTTCATAAATGGGAGGGGTGGTTCTTATCCATGAAGACAAGTTATAACTTCTATTATAATCATATAAATTCATCATATTTTCAAGAAAAATAGGAAACCCTAAATTCTGTACCGGATAATCAGTTAATGTCTTTAAATCAGAGATTAGCATATTATGAACAACCTGCTCAGACTTTTGAACGCTGCTCTGGTTTTCAGAAAAATGACTTTTAAATTCATATTCTAATGGAGTCTCAATTATAGTCCTTGAATAATTTGAGGGATCTGAATCTTCGCATCCGAAAAAAATTGTTAGACAAATTAATAATGCAAATAAGAAAATTCTTTTTTGCTCATTCATGAATTTATATCCTCTATCTATTTAATATCTTTTAATTATCTAAAAGTTATGTAAAAAATTAGTTTGAAACACGGTCATAAAGAATGAGCGCAGAATCCATCGGTACCACATTCAAATAGCCATAACCTCGTAGCATAGCCTCAATTTGCATAGATAAACCAGATTGATAATAATCAACTAAGTAATCTAATTTCAAAACGTTTTCTGATTCTGGCCCACTATAATAGTCAATTTTGTTCAAAGCTTTTTTTATTGGAATTAGTTCAAAATTATTAATTGATATAATTCCTTGCCTAAATTGCTTTAGAGCTTGATTACCATCTCCCTCGTCCTCTCCAATCATTATATGTAATTGATGATGATATTTACTTAAAAAGTTAAAGGCTTCCAGTTTTTGAATAAAAAGTGCTCTCTCATTTTTTAACTTATTATCTACACATGAAATAACTCCAATTAGGACCATAATTATTAATGTTAACTTTCTCATATATACTCTCCTATGTGTACTTATTTATTAAAATGTTTGAATCAAAAAATAAATTATGGACATGAACATATTCAAATTTGGCGTTACGACCTAAAATTTTTAAGTTTTTAAAGACAGCTAAATATTTCATTACGCTACTAATTTTATTATCTATATCTGAAGTAAGAATTGGATATGCATATGGTATTTTTATTGATGACTGATCCAAAATATCAGAAGGGTTCAAAAGTTTTTGGTCAAATAAAGTTGATTTGATTCTTTTAAAGAATTTATTTTCATTCATACTATAAATTTGATCTTTTTTGTCGCAAGGCACTTCAATTACAATACAAGTCTTATTTGTTGGAGCCATATATTTGCTACGATTTTTTGGCTCATATATCCTCGTAAAGGGTATTTTTTTATCAGGAAAATATATTGAAGCATTTTTCGAAAAACTTTTTATATTTAAAAAGAGTACACAAATCCGAAGGCTTCTAAATTTAAAACTTTTAATAATTTTTAGGATGTATTCAGGTGGTGGTGGGTCAAGAATTTTTATAAAATAGTTTAATGGCAACGTACTAACCACTTGATTAACTTTTATTGTTTTTTTATCTCCTATCCTAATTTCCTTTATAAAATTATTTTTATGACAAATTTTTTTTATTGGTGAATTCAAACATATATTTTTTTCTATTCCATTTTTCAATGATTCAAAAATAGTACCAAAGCCATGCTTAGGATAATAAAAACTTCCCTCGAGGTGTTTACTTTTGTATTTACTACCTAAAATATTTTTTTTTATTAAAGAACTTAATTTTAAATTTTTTAATCTATCTCCGGATACCCGCACATTTAGGAGGTCTGCTGATGTTCCCCATAATTTTTCTGTGTAGTTTATTAAAAACAAGTCAGCTAATGTTTTCCCGTATCTTTTATAAGCTAATTCTCTAAAATTGTCAAATGTCTTTTGAGGTTTAATTCTGTTGAAAGTATTTTCAAATACTATTTGCTTGAGGTCATTCCAACTTAATTCATTTAAGATATTATTTAATTGAAGTGGAAAGCTTATCTTTTTGCTATATAAATAAATTTGGCTTGGTGCAGAAACTTTTAATAAATCCTCTTTTAGAACACTCTTAATCAATTTAGTCACCTTTTCATCCTTATCGTGTAATCTGTGCGCACCAGTATCATATTTAAAATCACCATCAGTAATGGTTCTACAGTTACCTCCAATTTGGCTGGTTGCCTCAAATAGCTTGAAATCAATATTATTTTTATGTGCATAGTAGCTCAACGCAACTCCTGCAGGGCCACCGCCTAAAATATATAATTCCAATTTATTGTTCATTATGCAGTTCATTACTATTCATTGAATAAATATCTAATCTAGACCACATTCTGTTTACGTAAGGATTATGATAAAAAGATCTATCATAAATAAGCTCAATACTATTATTAAGAAGATTTCTAAAATTACCTATTACATAATAATTACCGAGATTTTTTGAATTATTTAACTGAAAAATATCTTCTTGGTTTTCAACATTGTAAAATTCAGTCTCAACCTTATTAGTATTTAAATAATAATTGATCAATGGGATTGTCACCACTTTTATTGGCCTCTCTTGCTTTAAAAGGTAATCTTTCATTTGAGAAACAGCAGAGGGTTTTTTATGTTGAATCACCAGCGTGCAAGTAATAAAAAGCAAAAGCGGAAAAAAAGATGCGCTCAAATAAGGATTGAATTTTCTGGTTTGATTAAATTTTTGTCCCAATGACATAAATAAGATTAAAAAGAAAATAATTGGAAGGACATGTCTACTTTTATGGATAATATTTTGAAAAAATATTATCCATAAAATATAAATAATCATTGAAAAAAGGATAATTTTGAATGATTTATCTTTCCATATTTTTTGAAATGATTTAAGGCTTAAACTAAAAAAGTATATTAGGTAAGCTGATATGATTATAGTTACCACAGAGCGACCAGACCAATAACCGGATAATCCATCTGCCCAAACTGATTTAAAGAGATGTATAAATCTACTTCCCCAATTTGTTTCGGTATAAATTGTTCCTCCATAATCATTAAAATGCCCATGAGTATGTTTTAAACCGATGCTCCATAAATTATCAAATCCTGTCAGGTAAATAAAAGGTGCTAACCATACAGATATCCCGAATAACGAAAAAGTAACAAGTAAGAACTTTTTTTTACTTTTTAATAAATTAGAAAAAATCGGAACAAACAATAAAGGTAAAAAAGATAATCTTATTCCAGGTAAGAGCCCAAAAATAAAAAATCCTAGAAACAATCTTTTTCTTACAGTAAGGTAGTATAGCGCTCCCAAAGCTACAGCTAAACCCAATAGATCTGGCATGTAGCGATTGCTCATTAGCCAGAAAAAAGGATTTATAAAGATCATCAGAATGATGAAAAATCCAACTTTACTTTTTAGACTTATTTTAGAAATTTTCAAACAGTAGTACATACAAAAAAAAACTGAAATTCCTCCAATTATTGAAAACGTCAAACCCCTATTGCCTATTATTAGATAAAACAGTTTTGCAATAAAACAAAATAAAGGATACCCAGGAAAATGAGGCTGGAGATTTAAAACATCATATTGATGTAAACTTAGCGCAAACCTTAAACTATCAATATCTTCAATATAGTAGATGCTTGTAAGCGCTCGACTCAAAATTGAAAAACAGAATAATAGAAATAAAATTTGATTTTCTTTACTTTTAAAACTTATCAGCTTAAAACCTTAGGACTTTGTTAAAAAAAGAGGGGTTCAATATTGAACCCCTCAAAATTATACAATTTTAAAATTAATAATATAATTTTTACCAGTTATTCATGTGCTCATCATCAAAGCTATAAGCCGACTTAAGAATATTTTTAGCTAATGCTAAATTATCATGAAGAGTCTGCATTGGGGAAAAGTCAGCTCCGTCATTATATGCTGGTGCTGTACCCATATGATCTAATACAGATGCAATATCTGCGTCTGAAATAAGCTTAAAGTCATTATAAATTAGACCGTGGCAATAAGCTCTCATTTCTGCCCAATGAATATTGTATTTATATCCATCACCTTCTGATGGAAGATTATTCCAAGCAAGAGAGGTATCTGCAGCAGTAATTAAAGCAGCAAGATCATTCATTGTGTCATTAATGTAGTGGATTGAAACTGCAGCAACAACCTTTTCCCATGTGTTTAAGATGATATCTCTCTGTACAAGAATATCTGCTAAGGGTGCTTGGTTTGTAATTAATGTTCTTCCCTCAAGGTAAGCGTTCATGATTGTACCTGTAAAATCATAATCAGTAGAAGCATCAACGACATCTCTTTTAGCTGCTGTAACCGACCAACCCATATTGTATTCAGATTTAAAATCAATAGATCCATCGCCATTTGAATCATAATAAGGATCTGATTTACGATCTGAGTCATCTGAATAGCCTGTATTATAATCACGAGCTGCCCCAAAATAGCCGAAAGATTCGTCCCAATGATGCTCCATAGCAGTATAAGGATCACCATCATCGGCCATTGTATTATCATCTGTTGGAATTTTTGACATATACTTTGAAGTTCCTTGCCAGTATGCAATTGCGCCCCACATTACCTTTTGTGCCATTTGACCAAGGTCAAGACCACCTGGTCTAACAGAATACATTGCTGATTCTGCCACCCAACCTGTTATCATGTCCTGGGCATTAGCACCATATCCTGGATCTGTGTAAGAGGCAACCGCAGTTAGCCTATCATTTAATTGACTGGTTGAGATATCATGATATTTAGTTTGAACTGTGTTCATACCTTCAGCTGCAATTATCCCAAGATTTGCGTCGTCATTGGCCATCATACTGTTGATAGTTGCGGTATTACCCCCACCTACATTATCAGCAATCAAACCTTTGATATCGTTCATTAGTAAATTGCGTACAACCTGTCCAGAATATGAAACACTACTTTCTCCATCAACAAAACGACTATCGAAAGTATAGGCTGTTGGCGTTTCTATGAGTACTGCTGCATCATCTTCAACTGCTTCATTATCTTCACATCCTGTGAACATAATTAAAAATGAAGAGGAAAACAGAAGCAACTGTTTCTTGATAGTCATATTACTATCTCCTTTTTTTATTTATGATTGTTTTTTCCATTCCAAGGTCTTATATAATGCAACAATCACTTACTTTCTAAATATTTTTAAAATTCATAATCAATCCCAACATTTACCTGTCTTCTAGGACCAGGAAGTATACCTGAACTCAAATGAGCTTCTGGCTGACCTGGATTAGAATGTAAACGGGAACCAATATAAATTTCATCCAATAAATTTTTTGCTGACACAAAGATGCGTGTCTTTTCATTCATATTATAATCAAAACTAAAATTAATTATTCCATACGAATCAACTGGGCCTACAATTCCTTTGTTGCCTGTTTTCTCTATGTTTTCAAAATCGGTGTAAACCTGATCAACATATTTAAGGTCAAGCTTATAATTAATTTTACTAAAAATTTTACTCTCTAACCCAAAAATGAAAGTATGCCTTGGAGCGTAAGGAAGTTCTTTACCTTTGATGGATACAATCCCTCCGGCAAGGTTTGATTTAATATTACCATCAATAATGTTAGTCTCTAAAAGGGTATAGGCAAGATTTACATCTGGGAGTAAAGGAGACAGTCTAGAGTAATTAAGTTTTGAAGCTAATTCCAAACCATATGTTTGAACTTTGCCCAGATTTGAAAAAGCCGTCCCTCTACCGGCCGCCACTAAGTTTTCAACATCAACATGAAAACCTGAAAGTTCAAAATCAATGATTGATAGCGTTCCACGAAATCCAATTTCCTTGTTCCAACTTTTCTCTGCCTCTATATCTAACCCACCTTCAGCAACATTTTCACCAAAATTAAGGATCTTTAAGGCTCCACTTGATGGAGGGGTAAAGCCTCTATGGATACCACCAAATAGGCTGATATTATTAAATTTGTTTATAAACCCAAATCCAGGGAGCAAAACAGATGTAGTTTTATCTAAATAAGTTGATCCAGCTAAACGATCAATTCTTTCCTGCTCAAAAATTTCATATCTCAGTCCTGGTCTCAAAGTTAAACTTCCTAATCTAATAGACTCAGAAATAAATGCTGATAGAGCTGTTGATTCATAATGATGGCTTTGACCAACGATTGTTGAATCTTCAGCAAGGAAATAAACTCCTTTTCTACTGTCTGGCTC
>CACLYL010000039.1 GCA_902611135.1 uncultured Fidelibacterota bacterium
AGCAAGGTTTCGGTTGGAAAAGTTCCTACAAATCAGGAGTGGGGAAAGATGCTATTACTTCTGGTTTAGAGGTCATATGGACGTCCACTCCCACAAAATGGAATCATACTTATTTTAAAATGTTATTTGATAATGAGTGGGAGCTCACAAAAAGTCCAGCTGGTGCAAATCAGTGGGTAGCTAAAGATGCAAATGAAATATTTCCTGATGCTTTTGATCCAAACAAAAAGCATAAGCCCACAATGCTAACTACAGATTTATCATTAAGGTTTGATCCAGAATATGAAAAAATATCAAAGAGGTTTTATGATAATCCGGAAGAATTTGATAAAGCCTTTGCTCATGCTTGGTTTAAATTGACACATAGAGATTTAGGACCGAAGTCCAATTATCTTGGTCCTGAAGCTCCAGCACAAGATTTCATATGGCAGGACCCCATTCCAAACCGAAATCATGACTTAGTCTCCAAAAGAGAGATCAATGATCTTAAAAAAGAAATTTTAGGCTCTGGGTTATCTCTAAATGAGATGGTTTCCTCTGCATGGGCATCTGCTAGCACCTTCAGGTCCTCTGATAATAGAGGAGGTGCAAACGGAGCAAGAGTCAGACTAAAGCCACAAAATAGTTGGGAAGTAAATAATCCTTCAAAGTTAAACAAGGTAATTAATGAACTAGAAAAGATACAAAAAGACTTTGTTAAAAATTCTACAGGGAAATCGATCTCTATGTCGGATCTAATTGTTTTAGCCGGCTGTACTGCAATTGAGCAAGCTGCAAAAAAGGGTGGTTATGATGTCACTGTGCCGTTTATTCCCGGTCGCATGGATGCTGCTCAAAATCAGACAGATGTTAATAGCGCAAGTGTGCTTGAACCAATTGCAGATGGGTTTCGAAACTATTTAAAGAAAAAGTATATATTCTCAACAGAGGAATTACTTGTGGATAAAGCCCAGCTTTTAAACCTAACAGTTCCTGAAATGACTGTCCTTGTTGGCGGAATGCGTGTATTGAACACAAACTATGACAATTCAAAGCATGGTGTATTTACTGAAAATATCGAAACATTATCCAATGACTTTTTTACTAATTTACTTGATATGAGTACTGTTTGGAGCGCGAAGGATGGTAGTGAAGAAATATTTGAGGGTAGGGATAGAAAAACAAGAAATTTAAAGTGGACTGCTACTCGCGCTGATTTAATATTTGGTTCGAACTCTGAGTTGAGAGCTATATCTGAAGTCTATGCGAGCAATGATGCATCAGAAAAATTTGTTAGTGATTTTATTCAAGCTTGGGATAAAGTTATGAATCTTGATCGATTTGATCTGAAATTACCTAGGAAACCAAGTACCCTTTTTAGTCATGCTGATTAGGAATCCATATTAGAAAAAACATTGCCTAAAAACCCAATGGAAGCAATTTCATCCTCATATACAGAATAAGATAATATAAGGGCATTATAGACGGAAAAAGCCTCTCTTTCAAAGGCAATGACTTTTTTGCTTCCGTACCCTAATGGACATACAGCCATTTTAGCAACTTTTTCTGATGAATTGCATAGAGTAGAAACTTTTTTCTCATGTTGACTGTAGGTCGGATTGGTTCCTGCTAGTATTAGTAAAAGTGCGATTGGGAAGACTATTTTAATTGTTCTTTTTTTAAACATGGTTAGATCCTTTTAACTTTAAGAAATTAATCATTTTCGATAAATATAGCTTGTATAATTAATATAATCAATAGCTAAAAAGGCAAATAATTTTGAGCTAAATAAAACATCTTTTTCTAAAATTGGCAATTATTTCGCAAAATATTGAGAATTGCTTTTTATGATCATCCAAAATAATTGATTTTCAAAAATCTATACCTCGGTTGGATTTTATAAAAATTAATTACGACTAATGCTCATTTATTAAACAATGAATGATTCGTTTTTCTATAAAAAGTTAATTAATCTAGGGAGGTTCATTGGCAGTATGAATTAAAAATATATCTTGATTTTTTATTAGTAAAATTTTTTCTTCTCAGGTTGCCTTTTTCTCCAACCTCAAATTTCTATTAACCCTTCAAATTTATCATCTAATTTAATCACGGATGAAACAGAGAATCAGATTTTAACTATATCAAATAGCAGAGGCAGTGATCTTTCAGGTATTGTAAGTGCGATAAATATTGATAGTCGTTAGTCATTGCCTGAATTTGAAACTGACCAGAATACGGTCTGACTGACCGTAGCAGGTATGGAGGAGATATGGAAAAACGGGAAAAGCTTTTTTTGCAACCGAAAGTTCTCGGCCGGTCCAAACTATAGATAATCAAAGGTCTTTGAGAGACTGGAGATTACTTGCAAATGATCCATAAGATAATAATTCTCCATATGATACTGAAAATATATATTGTGAATTGACGGTTACTACCCTCAATTTCAAATATGAGCATTATGAAAATTGGGAAGATCCATATGGTAATACAATAGTTATGATTCATTTTGATAAAGATGATAATCCAGCAACAGGAGCAAATAGTATTGGTTTTGCACCGGAAATAATATGTGTCGTTATATTTGTATCTTCTTATGGCTTTGGACAAGGTTTTGATGGTGATGGATTTTATATTTATGATTCTGTTGATACGGAGTTTATTTGATTGTATAATATTAAATAGTAGAACAGAGGATTCAATACAAACGAGTTTTCCTTTTGAGTGGCCATGGATCATTTTCAAAATTTAAACTTTGTACCTTTAACCATGATCTCTGCCTCTTTATCAAGTTAATCCAGACTTGATTCCAAATGAGGGTATGTTAAATCTCTATTTTACTCCATCTTGGCTATCAATAGATTTAGAAAGTGGCATTATTCCCGTCAGCTTAAATTATTTCCTAAATAATATCGTTAATAACGTTCCAAATATATTTACTCTATATCCAGCATTTCCTAATCCATTTAATCCCGTTGCAACTATCAGTTATGATTTATCCAAAGAAGAATTTGTTCAAATTAAAATTTATGATCTAAGTGGAAATGAGATTAGATCATTAATCAATTCAAAACAACGTCTTGGATATCGATCTACTATTTGGGATGCAACAAATAATAAAGGAAGACAAGTTTCTTAAGGCATTTATATTTATTTAATTAAAGCAAGTGATTTTAGAGCCAAAAAGAAGATGGTACTTTTAAAGTAATCTTGAATTTAAACTCATTCATAAAGTTCCTCATTTGTGGGGATCTCTTTGTTATAACGTTTTGGTTAGTCAAGATTAAAGCATAAAGGTGGCGCCATGTAGTTTTTATTTAGCACTGCGGATCCAAGAAGAGTTTTAATTGATACTTTTTGGGTAGAAAATAGTCTCTACCCAAATATACCCAAAAATGATGCGTTCATATGCATTATTTTGCATTTACTAAATAATCGAAAGAGTAAGTATTATAAAAAAACATCACTAAAAAATGAGGTTTCTTATAGTGACCTGGGTAAGTACCGATGACTGGGATCGAACCAGCACGTCTTTTCAGACAATGGATTTTGAGTCCATCGCGTCTACCAATTCCGCCACATCGGCTTAATACTTTTTTATCTTCGTGAAACTTACGAAAAAACAGTAAGTTTTAACAATTTTAATTTAATACCAAATACGCACAAAATAGCATAAAATAGCATCAAATTTGCAACCATTTGCAACCAATTCCGATCGTTTCACCAAAAAATTTAAATTTTAAATAAATTGCATTTTAAAAGTAATTTATTGTTTCTAATATTTATGCGAGGGATTATTCAACTTTTAATTATTTAAAAACTATTTTTATCTAGGAGATACATGGATACTTTTAAATTTTACAAGCTATTTACATTTTATTCACTATTTGTAACATCAATATTTGCTCAGCCCACATTTACCGAAAATATAATTTCAACCAATGCAAATGCGGCTCTTTATGTTTATGCAACAGATGTAGATGGAGACGGGGACATGGATGTGCTTTCTGCGTCTACCATTGATGATAAGATTGCCTGGTATGAAAATAATGGGAATCAGGGTTTTACTGAGCAGGTTATCACAACCAATGCAAATGGTGCATGGTCAGTCTTTGCAACAGATGTAGATGGAGACGGGGACATGGATGTGCTTTCTGCTTCTTGTTCTGACGATAAAATTGCCTTCTCATTTTTATAGTAACCTTTCATTACATTGTCGCCTTTTAATAGGACTTCACCATTTTCGCTAATTTTTACTTCCGTATCATCAAGTGGAGGACCAACTGATCCAATTTTATTATGGTCTGTATAGTTTAGGGTAGCTGCTGCAGTGTTTTCTGTCATACCATAGCCTTCAAAAAGCGGAATATCAAGTTTCTGAAATAAATCTAAAATCTCAGGATTAATGGGAGCAGCTCCCGAAATAGCAAAAGTTAAGTTTCCAAAACCAACGGCAGTTTTAAGTTTTTTCTTAAGCAAATGCGAAATAACTGGCAATTTTAGACCATACTTCAATATTGCTTTTTGGTTTATTGCTGCCGCTAAATTTGAAAAGATTTTTTCGTAAATTCTAGGAACAGAACAAAATAAGTTTGGCTGCACTTCTTTAGCATAATCAACTGTATTTAACGGGTCGTCAACTATATGCATATGCATAGAATTCATAGCCCAATAATGGCAATCAAGGGCTTGCCCAAAAACATGAGCCCCGGGTAACCAAGAAACTATTGAATCTTTGGGTTTAAACTTCAAAAATTTCATAAGAGAATTCATCGTAAATGTCCAATTACGAAATGTTAACTCGACCCCTTTTGGCTTCCCGGTTGTTCCCGAAGTATATATTAATGATGAAACATCATCAATTGAAATTTTCTCGTACCTTTTCTGTATTTTATCATCTGAAATATTTTTACCTTGCTCAATAAAATTTTCCCATGAAATTATCTTTGGATGTTCAAGTAACTTCTCCCCATTCATAATAACGATCATCTCTAATTTTTTTAATTTATCAATAATATCAAAAAGTCTGTAATTAGGTTTTTTATTATTTTCATCGTTATCGTTTGGGTTATTCCCTACAAAGACTATCTTTGAATCTGAATTATCAACCACCCATTCAACTTCATCAGAAGATGAGGTATGATAAACTCCAACTGCAACTCCATTAATCAGCTGAGTTGCCGAGTAACAATAGCTCCACTCTTTTCTGTTGTAACTATATAAGCTGACTTTATCATTTTTTTGGATACCAGCTGCTAATAAACTTTTCGCAACACTAATAACCGAATTTAGATAATCCTTCCATGAATCAGTTTGCCAGTTACCATTAGAGTCTTTAATCGATATAGCAGGTGAATCACCATGATTATCTTTGTTTTTAAACAAATATTTGGGCGTGTGTATCATATTAATCTCTTGAAAATAAAATTAAAAATAATTATCAAATACCTCTTTACTTTGTATAATTTAGTTGCAAAAACAGTATTTAACAATTCAATGCAACAATTTATATTAATTTTTGTTCCTTATGAAATTAAACTGAAAATAAGCTAATATTTTGTAATTTAGATAATAATATTTTGTGCCGATGTGGCAGAATTAGTAGACACGATGGATTCAAAATCCACGCTATTTTAGACGATCTAAAGCATCATCTGGGAAAAATAGGGAAAAACCGCGCACTTAAAACTCTTCTTCAATAGTCATTTTAATATTAAATATATTGGTAAAATCTTTTCTATATTAAATTTATAATTAGCCTATTAAAAATTAAAAAGCCCCGCAAATGCGAGGCTTTTTCTCAAGGCTTTTTAGGTTATGATTACTTTAATAATACCATCTTTTTTGTGGATCTAAACTCCCCAGCTTGGATTATGTAAATATACATCCCAGCAGATACAGGCTCTCCAAAGTTATTTGTCGCATCCCAACGCACTGAACAATAACCAGCAGATTGATTATCATTTACTAAGGTTTTAATACTTCTACCCATTATATCATAGATATTAATGTTCACTAGAGCGTCCTCAGGTAAATCATATTTAATCTGCGTAGTTGGATTAAATGGATTTGGATAGTTTTGATGCAGTGCGAACACCTCAGGTATTGCATTGACATCTACGGCTAATATAGCAGTTTCAACTACCTCAGAATATTCACTGTGATTTCCAGAATAGTCTACGGCACGGATTCGATAATAACTCGGTTCATTAAAGGTAAAGTTTATATCAGTAAATAAGGTATCCGTCATTTCAAAGTTTTCAACTTCACTAAATTCAGCTGATTGTGATTTTTCTAAAACAAAGTATTGAAAATCATCATCTGAATTCATGTTCCATCTAACTTGAATGCTATCATTCATTGCTATTGCCATAACGCCTGTTGGAACGCCTGGTGCAATATTATCCACTGAATATCCCATCATGGGTATAGAATGAAAGATTCCGCCATTCATTGCTGCAACAACTTTAAAGTGAGTCATTCCATTTTCAACTTCACTAATCGAGTCCATCTGTGTATCGGCTAAAAAGAGATAATGGTCTTCCCCAATAGCAGGACCCGAAGCCACCATAACCCAGGCAACAGAGTCGTCATCAAAGTGATCAAGGCGCATGATACCATATTCCTGGTTTCCAGTTTGATTATTGTCAAAGAAAGAACCGTTAAAACTCACATAGACTGATCCTCCTTGATCTTCCGGAACATCAGTAATAGATGTAATCACCGGAACCAATTCCTCTACGCGTAAATGGAACGTATCAAGCGTTACTAACTCACCATCAGAAAGTTCTAAAGGTAACATAAAATGTCCATTTGATTCTGGATCACCTGACAATGTAAAACCTTCTAGGGTTACCCATGAAGGTGCACTTTCATCTAGAGTAAGTGTTAATGTCTCTGAGTCAACATCCCCTACTACTATATCACGATTGAACGTATGATTAAGATCGACAAGTGCGTGTAATGGAGAAACAAATTGAGGAGCATCATTGACGGCCTCTACACCTAATGTGAAATGAGATGTATCTGCCAGGTTACTAGAATCATTATGAATCACCACAGAAACCAGCGCTATTCCATTCCAATGCATTGCAGGGTGGACGAAAAGATGATGGTCCTCCACCTCAACCATGACATGGGCAGTATCCGTAAAGGATGAGAAAGAATAGCCACCGTTTGAATCGGTCGGAAAGACAGAAAAATCTAAGAGATCTAGATGGTATTCATGATCTTCATGAATGTTAGTATCTGGCATCTCAGTTAGTTCAGGCTGACAGGCTCCAAACCAATTGTAAGTCCAAGCATCGTATGCTGCGAACGACTCATGAATTTGGCATTGATTTTCTAACGATAGTGCATTTGCATTTAAAAACATCTCTTCCATATTTAAAACATTGCTTAAATCCCAACTTGAAAGATCACTATTAAAATTAGAAGCATTAGCAAACATGGACGCCATATCTATCATGCTAGAAACGTCCCAATTCGATAAATCGCTATTAAAATTTACCGCACCGTTAAACATATTATCTGCGAGAGTAACACTAGAAACATTCCAGCTAGACAAATCACTGGTAAAATTTGTGGCTCCAGAAAACATCCAATTCATACCTGTTACATTCGATACATCCCAAGAAGATAAATCGCCTCCAAAACTTGAGGCTTGGTTAAACATTGCGGCCATGCCCATTACGTTCGATACATCCCAACTGGACACGTCTCCATTAAAATTAGTAGCTTCACTAAACATTTCTGACATGTCAGTCACAGCAGCCACGTTCCAACCTGAAAGATCAGAATTAAAATTTTCTGCTGATTTAAACATACCTTCCATATTGATAACACCAGATACATCCCAAGAAGATAAATCGCTTGTAAAATTTGTGGCACCAATAAACATGTTTCTGGTAGACGCAACATTAGATATGTTCCAAGAAGATAGATCACTGTTAAAAGAAGTAGCGTAATGAAACATATGGTCCATTTCCACCACGTTGGAGACATCCCAAGAAGACAAATCCTGATTGAAGTTAGGGCAGTAGCGAAACATATTTTTCATATTAGTTACATTGGACACATTCCAGCTAGATACATCCGGATTATAATTTACTAAATTCCCAAACATTAAACGCATATTAGTCACGTTTGAAACATCCCACGCTGAAATATCTCCTCTAAAACTGTTTGCGTAACGAAACATACTATACATACTAGTTACATTAGAAACATCCCACGTAGAAATATCTCCTGTAAAACTGTTTGCGGAACGAAACATAACACCCATATCAGTCACACTAGAAACATCCCAAAGAGATATGTCAGAATTAAAAGCACTTGCTCCACCAAACATACCATGCATAGTCGTTACATTTGCAACATTCCATCTAGATAAGTCACTTGTAAACTCGCCGCATCCATAAAACAGGGTGTACATACTAGTTACATTGGAAACGTCCCAAGAGGACAAATCCTGATTGAAGCTAGTTGCGGCCCTGAACGTTCTATGTAAGCTCGTAACATTGGATACATCCCAGCTGGATATGTCTCCATTAAAACTAGAAGCGCGCTCAAACATGCTATTCATAGCCGTAACACTTGAAACATCCCAAAAGGATAGGTCTTGATTAAAGACAATAGCGCTGCTAAACATTCCACCCATATTGGTTACGTTAGAAACATCCCAGCTGGATAAATCTTGATTGAAGCTTGAAGCACCATTAAACATGTTATTCATAGCCGTAACACTTGAAACATCCCAATTATTAATATTCCTATTAAAAGTAGTATCTCCTGCGAACAAGGAAGACATGTCTGTCACCAATGAAACATCCCAATTGTCCATAGTGCCAAACATCATTAAGGCAGAGGTGCTATCCTCTCTCCACATATCCACAGCAAATTGTAATTCTTCTTTTGAATCGGGAGCATAGCGTGTGTTGCATACAGGAACGGTTTCTTCCGACTCCCCTGCTTCGTAAACAGCACTAACACTATAGCAATAGTCTATTGCAGGGTCAATTCCAGTATGGGTATACGTTGTATCCGTAGTTTCGGAAAGCAAAGTATTATCCGTTGTATTATAGACTTTATAGCTTACGAGTGTTGGGCAATGCTCATCTCTTGAACTGGTTCGATTGGAATTGATTAAATACAATTCAGTACGTTCTTCATAGAGTTGTATTTCAGCCTTGGAATAGCCTAATCGATCTAGCTTTTCCATGCGCCTTGGGAGCTGACCTACAACAGTATATCTTTCTGGATCCATATTCATGGGTTCAGATTCTTCTACAAAGAGTCCATAATTACCGGTTTCTCCATCAAAACCATCTACAACTAGGTAATAAGTTCCAGGTTCTAAAGTCACACCGTTTAACATGGCAAATAGCTCATCATTATAGCACAGAAGCGTATCCGTTTCACCAGAATCACCAGATCCAGGATCATCGTTAAAAAATAGCTCTTCTCCATCACAGCCGTTAAAAATCGATAACTGAGTGTCGAAATCAGTTTGAGGGTTACAAGTAGAAATGTTAAGAGATGTCGTTTCCTCAAGCATTAATTTGTAGGCAACATCATTACCCTGATACTCTCCTGCTGCCATATTCCAGTCATCACCTGAATTAGTATTATTCCCAATTGAAAAATACGGTAAAGACGATACAACAAAGTCTTCACAGTTACCGGGTGCATTCCAAGTAAGAGTGTTTTCACTTTGCCCTTTGCTTACGTTCAAGTTTGTTGGTGGACATAGTTCTAGTAAAGAATTACAAATTTCAGTCCAGTCGTAGGGCCAGTTTTCATTGGATGACCAACTGGTGTGAATAGCACATTTATTTTCATCTGATAATGCGAGTGTGTTATTAAATATATTACCCATCGAGGTCACATTAGAAACGTCCCAAGATGATATGTCTTGATTAAAATTTGATTCACTAAACATCGCCACCATACTTGTCACATTAGAAACATCCCATGAAGAAATATCATAACCAAGATTTGTACCTGTTAACATATAAGCCATAATTGTGACATTGGAAACATCCCACTGCGATATATCCTGGTTGAAACTTGACGCTAGGCAAAATGTCCTATTCATTGATATTACATTTGACACATCCCACATGGAAATATCTTGATTAAAACTAGTGGCCGTATGAAACGTCGCCAATAAAGTCGTAACATTTGATATGTCCCAAAGTGATATATCCTGATTAAAATTATTATTTCCATAGAACATATGATCCATATGAATAACATTTGACACATCCCATAAGGAAATATCTCCATTAAATGCACTATAAGAAAAGGTATACGACATATTAATAACACTAGATACATTCCAACTAGATATGTCTCCGTTAAAACTTGAGGCATCATAAAACATAGAATTCATATTTGTCACATTGGAAACATCCCAAGAAGATATATTTCCATTAAAATTTGTCGCACCTCTAAAAATATATTCCATATTCATCACACTCGAAACATCCCAATTGGATAGATCTTCATTAAAATCACTTTTACCATTAAATAAATTTGACATATCCGTAATCAACGAAACATCCCAAGTATTAATGTCACCATATATTGCAAGTGCGCTGGCATTATCATCTACCCACAAGTCAACAGCAATTTGCAGTTCTTCTTTTGTTTGAGGTTCGAAAACAGGACTTCCTTCCTGCTCATACCAGGCAATTTTATCGTCAGAAGAAGAAGCAGACAGCACATCCATGTCCCCGTCACCATCTACATCTGTTGCAAAGACTGAAAGTGCACCATTTGCATTGGTTGTGATAACCTGTTCCGTGAACATCTGATTCCCGTCATTCTCATACCAGGCAATTTTATTTTCATAATAAGAAGCAGACAGCACATCCATGTCCCCATCACCATCTACATCCACTGCATAAACAGAATAAGCATAACCTAAATTAGTTGTGATAACCTGCTCAGTGAACCCTTGATTTCCGTCATTCTCATACCAGGCAATTTTATTATCAAATTGAGAAGCAGATAGCACATCCATGTCCCCATCACCATCTACATCTGTTGCAAAGACTGAGGTTGCTCCAATTGCGTTGGTTGTGATAACCTGCTCAGTCAAACCCTGATTTCCATCATTATCATACCATGCAATTTTATCATCATAGTCAGACGCAGAAAGCACATCCATGTCCCCATCACCATCTACATCTGTTGCATAAACAGAACGAGCCACATTTGA
>CACLYL010000040.1 GCA_902611135.1 uncultured Fidelibacterota bacterium
TAATTTCAAACCCAACGAATATAGCAAGAATGAAGACGGTAATTATATTAATATCCATATTTATTCCTAATTTTGTGCTTCAAGTGCAATTTTAGTTTGTTCATGTGTGACCTCACCTTTATAGGTGAACATTGATCCGGAAGTAATTTCATCATCTAAATCCAAATTAAGTTCTCCATCTTTGCTCATATATAGAAGCAAGGCTGTTATATTCTTACCATATAACTCACTGGCATGTATGGGCATAGTACCTGGAATATTTGAAGTGCCATCAATCATTACTTTATTATGAATAACTGTATTATCTTTTTTGGTAAGTTCACAGTTTCCACCATTTTCAGATGCTAAATCCATGATGATTGATCCAGGTTTCATAGATTCAACCATAGTTTTAGGTATTAATATAGGAGCTGGCTTACCAGGTATCAATGCAGTGGTTATTACGATATTAGATTTACTGATATGATCATGGATTAATTGTTCTTGTCTTTTCTTGTAATCCTCGGATGTTTCTTTGGCATATCCGCCATCACCAACTCCTTCATTTGAATCGGATTCAACCTCAATAAACTTAGCTCCAAGGGACTCTACTTGTTCTTTGACTACAGGTCTAACATCAAATACTTCAACCTGTGCGCCAAGCCTCTTTGCTGTGGCAATAGCTTGTAGACCAGCAACTCCCGCACCTATGATAAGAACTTTTGCTGGGCGTATTGTTCCAGCAGCAGTCATCAGTAAAGGCATATAAATACCCAAGCGAGATGCCGCCATGAGAACACTTTTATATCCTGCAATGTTTGCTTGTGACGATAAAGCATCCATTTTCTGAGCAAGCGTTGTGCGTGGCACAAGATGCATCGAAATACCGGTAATATTTTTATCTTTTAGTGCTTGGACCTCTTTTAAATTGCGAGTGGTTTGAAAAAATGATATAATTGTTGAGCTAGTTTTGAGTAGTTTTATTTCATCTAATGATGGAGAAGTTACCTTTAAAATAATATCAGATTTTTGATAAAGTGTTGAACTATCTTTCACTAGTTTGGCGCCGACACTTTTGTAATCATCATCAGATATTGATGAGGCTAAACCGCATCCAGTTTCAAAATGGACCTCGTATCCATTTTTGATAAGTTCCTTAACACTACCAGGAGGGCAAGAAACTCGAGTCTCATTACTGAAACTTTCTTTTGGTATCGCAATAATCATTAGTTAAAAATAAAGTAGAAATAAAATTAATAAGATGAAATATTAACATGACTTATTGATAAATTCCTAATCTCATTTATTAAATATTATATATATATTTATGGTACCAGGTTTATCAAAAATGAAAAATTTATATATACTCTATATAATTACTGCTTTAAATCTAATAAGTTCTGAAACAGTGTTTGTCCCTGATCAGTTTGGTACCATTCAGGAGGCCATAGATTTTAGCAGCGATTCTGATTCCATTATTGTTAGCTCAGGAGTTTATTTTGAACAAATAAACTTTCAAGGAAAATCCCTTGTTATCTCATCAAGATACCAAATTGATAACGATACTCTGCTAATCGGATTAACGGTCATTGATGCTGGAAATAGTGGAAGTGTAGTTACATTTGACAATCAAGAGAATGATCAATCTATTCTACAAGGGTTCACCATCCAAAATGGAATTGGTAATTACGAAGACCCAGATGATAATGGAACATTTTATAACTATGGAGGAGGTATTTATTGCAAGAACAGCGATCCTACCATTAAAAATTGCATCATAAAAGATAATAGTGGTAATGAAGGAGGAGGAGGTGGTGTTTTCTGTTATAATTCATCTCCAAAATTCTTTGAATGCACAATTAGCAATAATATAACTGATGACCTAGGAGGAGGTATATATGCAAGGGTTAATTCCAGTCCAGAATTTTACGATTGTTTAATAATTGAAAATGAGGCGGAATATGGAGGCGGTTGTTATTTTAGGGATCAATCAAACCCAATCTTACAGACTACAAATGTTGAAAATAATTTAGCAAATAATTCTGGTGGTGGTATGAGCATTAAAGATAATGCTGACCTTATTGTTTTATCATCATCTATATCAAATAATGAAACCGATGGAATAGGAGGAGGAGTTTATATTACAAACGCAAGCCCTTCATTTGAATTTGTTTTAATTGCCAGTAATTCTTCCAGCTCCGGAGCAGGTGCTTACATCAGAAATGAATCCAATGTTAGCCTTTCAAATTTAACATTGGTTAACAATGATGCAGCACTCAATGGGAATGCTATTTATTTAAGAGATGGATCCAATGTTATTTTAAATAATTCTATCATATGGGAAAATGAGGATTTGCAAATTTATTTCCAAGATAGTGGCGGCGAAGCCACTTTAGATGTGACTTATTCTACAATTCAGGATGGTCTGGGTGGAATTGAGGATAATAATAATGGTGAAATCAATTGGGGAATAGGAAATATAAATGATTCACCTTTATTCTGTAATTCACTTAGTGGGAATTATTATCTAAGATCAATTTCGCCTTGCATAGATGCTGGAATAGGTGGTTCAACTATGGGGTGCTACGAATCTGATTGTGAATCAATCGTCTGGTTTATTGATACGCAAGGAAATGATTTAAATGATGGCAGTTTAGAGAATCCATTTGAATCGATTGAGAGAGCAATTGATGCCTCAATTAATGGAGATACCATTCGACTGAATCCTGGAAATTACTTTGGACCAATAAATTTTGATGGGAAGGATATTGTCCTTGAATCTCGAGCATTTGAACTTAATGACACAAGCTTAATAAGGGATACGCAGTACCTACCGGGTCCAAATGGAAACTCTTGTCTTATCTTATCAGGTAACCAAAATAATGGGGGGACCGTGCGAGGGTTAACTTTTAGAGGAGGGTCTGATTTAAAAGGCGGAGGAATTAAATTAGAAAATTGCTCACCCACGCTTTCGGATTTAATTTTTCAAGAAAATAATGCTGAAAATGGTGGAGGACTTTATCTTGTGGAGTCGGATGCAGTTCTAAAAAATTTACTTTTTAGAAGTAACACAGCAAACTATGGTGGTGGATTATATATAGAAAATAGTGAACCATACATTCAAAATCTTACCTTAGAAAGTAACATATCCTATTGGGGTGGCGGTGCGTATTTTAAAAATTCAAATACAATATTCCAGGAAGGAAAAATTTTAAATAACGAATCTTTTATTGAAGGAGGGGGAATTTATATTGATGGAGGATCGCTAAATGCAGAGGGTATAAGTTTTGAATATAACAATGGTTTTGATTTTGGAGGTGCTATCTCAGCAACTGAATCAATAATTGATTTAAATCATGCAACCTTTGTTAATAATATATCGGGTACAGGTTCAGTTTTTAGTATTTACTCGTCCATTTTTTCCATTCGAAATTCTATTCTGTGGGATAATAGTATTTCTCATTTTTATGCACCAGCAGAAAATGGACTATCCTCATTAACCTTTGAATTTGTTAATATTGAAAATGGGGAAAATTCTATTAACGCATTAGAAGATATAATTCTTGACAATATTTTTTCAGTAACAGACCAAGATCCTTTATTTTGTAATGTTGACAGTAAAATTTTTACGCTAAAAGAAAACTCACCATGCAGAACTTTTTCAGAGAGTGGTGGCATAATTGGTGCTTATTTAGATGATTGTGAGTATTTATCATTGGGTGAAAGAGCAATACGATTAGATAAGTTTAAATTAAGTCAAAATTATCCAAACCCATTTAATCCATATACTAAATTAGATCTTTTAATTCCACAAGGTAAAAACTATAGTTTAAAAATTTATGATATCAATGGTGCAATGATAAAAGATTTAAAAAGGGGTGTTGGAAATGGAAATATTTTGTCGGTAAAATGGAATGCAACAAACTCTTATGGAAAAAAGGTGTCCAGTGGTTTTTACACTGCACGTTTATATGTTGAGGGGAATTATAAAAATATTAACATGGTATACATAAAATAACTTGGAGCAATAAAATGTCAAAATCGCTTTCACTCGATCTCATAAAGTCTTTTCAGGTAAAAGTAGAAAATGATAAACACACTCAATTATCAATGAATTCGGCTGTACATAATGATATTACTAAATTAGCCATGAAATGGGATAATTTTAGAAAAATAGATCATAACTTTACGCACGTTGTATCGAGTGAAATGAAAGCTACGAACCAAAAATCAAGTGGACGTTGTTGGGGTTTTGCTGGTTTAAACCTATTTCGTATTTACCTTGCTAGAAAACATAATCTAAAAGATTTTCAATTTTCACAAAGTTACTTTATGTTTTTTGATAAACTAGAGAAATCGAACTTTTTTTTGGAAAGTATTATAAAAACGGCCTCGGAATCAAGAGACAGTCGGTTAATAATGCATTTATTGAGCGATCCCATCCAGGATGGAGGGCAATGGCATATGTGGGTAAATCTTGTTAATAAATATGGTGTAGTGCCGCAATCTGAAATGCCAGAGTCCTTTCAATCAAGTTCTTCATCCCGGATGAATACTATGATTACAAGAAAGTTAAGAGAATTTTCTATTATTTTAAGAAAGATGGTTTCGGATAAAATTGAATCAAGTGAGATTCGCTCTAGAAAAGAAGAAATGCTTTGTGAAATTTACAAGATTTTAACAATTCATTTAGGATCACCTCCCACTAAATTTGATTGGAAAATAAGAGATAAAAAAAACAATTTGATCGATGAAAAAGGACTTACCCCTACTTCATTTTACAATGATCACGTTGGTTTGAATTTATCTGATTATGTTTGCCTGATAAATTGTCCAATGTCTGACAAAAAATACAAGAAAGTTTACACGGTAGACTATCTTGGTAATGTGGTAGAGGGGAACCACATCAAATATTTAAATGTTGAAAGTGAAATAATGAAAAATGCGAGTATCCAATCCATTAAGGATGATAATCCTGTTTGGTTTGGATGTGATGTAGGGAAATATTTCAGCAGGAATTTAGGTGTTATGGATGATAGGTTATTTGATTTTGAACTCTTTTATGGAACTGGTTTTAATTTAACCAAAAAGCAGAGACTGGAATATGGCGAAAGTCAAATGACGCATGCTATGTTATTCACAGGCGTTGATCTTGATAAGAATGAAAAACCTGTCAAGTGGAGAGTTGAAAATAGTTGGGGAACAACAAATGGGGATAAAGGCTATCATATAATGTCTGATACATGGTTCGATGAATTTAATTATGAAGTTGTTATTCATAAAAAGTATATCAGTAATGATTTGAATAACTTATACTTAAAATCTGATCCAATATCGTTACCGCCTTGGGATCCTATGGGAGCATTAGCTTACTCAAAAAAAGATGAGGTTTATTTTAGAAACATTTTAAAAAGTGGAGAAAAAATTGAAAAATAAATTCACATTACTCGTTTTAACACTCCTTTTGTCTTCATGCGGAACTACCAACAGAAGCTATGTCTACAGTGATTTAGACATTAAGGTTAAGACAGCCTTAGAGGCTAAAGTTGATGTTGATATGAGTAATAAGCTAATGGGATCATCCAGTGGCACCTATTTATTTGGTCTGATTAAAATATTCGGTGACTCTAAATTTGCCGATGGATATGGAGGATGGGGAAGATTAGGTAAATTGAAATCTGCAGCTGCTTACAAAGCAATAAAGCGAGGGAAAGGCGATATTTTAGTCTCGCCACAGTATGAAATAAAAAAGTCTCGGTACCTTTTCATTTTTACTGTTTACAATGTAAAGGTCAGAGGTTATGATGGAAGAATAACATCAATAAATTAAAAATGAGAGGATAAATAATTATGAAAACATACTTTCGAGGTTTACTCACAGGCCTGATAATTGGTGCAAGTTCAATACTATTCATGGGATCAAAATTTGGTGGATTTAAAAGCATAAATGATGTTTATGATTTAATGGTTACAGTTCAAGAAGATTTAGAATATATTAAAAGGTGGGGTGTAGAATGCAACGGTGGTTCGGTTGAATGTGATTAAATATAGAGTATCGTCCTTAATGATAGAATATTTGAATAAAAAGGTATAAACTTTCTATATTAATACATGTTTAAATACATAAAATATTACATAACCACACTAACGTTGTTAATCTCATTTATTGTTTGTGCCCATGTTTTGCACGGGCCTTCATGGTTTCTATTGTGGTTTTCTTTGTTTTTAATTATAGGTGATTATCTGCTCCCAAAGGATCAAAATATTTATAAATATAATCATAGTTATTTACTGGATATTCCTTCCTACGTGAATTTTCCGATTTTATTCTTCTTCATCGCATTTACCGTTACATGTCTTTCAAATTACACTTCTCAATTTTTGTCATTAAACTTTTTGAATTATTTTAATATCGATATCATAAGCCTAAAAAACTCATTTAACCTCCTAGATAAATTGTCTCTTATTGTTTTATCTGCTCTCTTTATTGGAATTATGGGAACAGTTCCAGCGCATGAATTGACTCACAGAAAAAATAATCCATTCGATATGTTTATAGGAAATGCATTATTGGGTTTTTCTTGGGACTGCGCATTTGCAGTTGAGCATGTATATGGACATCACAAAAATGTTGCTTTACCAAAAGATCCTGCCTCAGCAAAACGCGGTGAGAGTCTTTATGGATTTATTTTTAGGGCCATAAAAAATACTCAAATCGATGCCTTTAAGATAGAATCTTCGAGGTTGAAAAGAAGAGGACACAGCTTTTTTAGTATCAAAAACAGGGTGCTTAAAGGGTATTCGTACAGTATCATATTAACCGCTATGATGTATCTTTTTAGTGGTTTAATGGGTATGACCTTTTTTCTTTGTATTGCTTTAATTTCAAAATCATTTTTAGAAGCGATCAATTATATTGAGCACTATGGCTTAGTACGTGCACCAGGAAGTCCAGTTAGATCTGCACATTCATGGAATTCTAATCATTATCTGAGCAGCATTTATCTTTGCAATGTTACAAGGCACTCTTCCCATCATGAAAAATCAAGTTTGAAATACTGGGAACTCAATCCATATAAAAATGCTCCGAAAACGCTATATGGATATTTATCAACCCTCTATTTAGTACTTTTATTTCCATGGTTATATAGGCTACTAATGAAAAAAAAGCTAGCATATTGGGATTACAACTTCGCTTCTCAAAGTGAATTAAATATTATCAAAAACCTCGATACGAATTCTTATTGATCGTATGAGTAGTATTAATCCAAAATTCTTTTATAGAATTTTGTCATTAAATTGAAAAGTTTCACGAGAAGAGAATTACTTAAAGTATTTACTGGTGGTATTGCATCGGTCATTAGTGCTGGACAATTCACCTTTTTATACAACAATAAAAAAAGATTAAAAGAGAAATCAATGTCAGGAATTATGAACATAGTTGAATTACCTGAGCAAGGTCCATGGCCCACAAGAGATCCATTCTTATTTTGTGTATATCATAAAGATACATATCCAGCAGCTAACGATGATCTTTCTCCAAATGCTTCACTTGCTGGACGAAACCTTGGGCAAGATTTTTCGAATAAAGATGGCTGGAGCATGTATCATGGGGAAAAAGTGCCAGGTTTTCCAAAACACCCTCACCGAGGTTTTGAAACGCTGACAGTCGTTAATCAAGGTATAATTGATCACTCGGATTCCTTGGGGTCTAAAGCAAGATATGGTGATGGAGATGCTCAATGGCTGACAGCGGGTGATGGAATTAACCACTCAGAAATGTTTCCGTTATTTAACAAAAACTCTTTGAATAAGATCGATTTTTTTCAAATATGGATAAATCTACCTTCAACAAAAAAAAGAGTAGATCCTTATTTTAAGATGTTCTGGGATAATAACATACCAAGGGTGATGGAAAGTGATGACAACGGATTAACAACTAAAATTAGCATAATCTCTGGTCATTATAAGGGAATTGAATCCTTAAAGCCACCACCAAATTCATGGGCAAACAATAATAAAAATAACGTTGGAGTTTGGGTTATAAATATGGATGAAGGTGCTCGCTGGATAATTCCCAAATCAACTGAAAAAACTTTAAGGTCACTTTATATACCAAAAAATAATAAAATGAAATTTAAAGGTGAAAAGTTAATTACAAACAGCCGTGTAGATTTAATTGTAAAAGAAGATATTTCTATTTTTAATAGTGGTCCAAAAACAAATCTTCTTTTACTTCAGGGAAAGCCGATCAAAGAACCCGTTGTTCAGTATGGACCTTTCGTCATGAATACAAGATCAGAAATCCAAGAGGCATTTAGGGATTATGATCGTACTCAATTTGGAGGTTGGGAGTGGAACACCTCTGCCCCCACACATGGTAAAGAGAAAATGAAGTTTGCAAAGCTTTTAGACGGAAAGTTTGAAAGGCCTATGTAAATACAAATCCTGAGTTAGCATCAAAAACTTCTTATAATGGAATTTCCTTTGCTAATTACGGCTTTGGATACCTCTAAACTTCTCCAGCTTTGTTTTTGCGCTGTAGGAGTTGGAATGGCGAAAACTGGTCTGGGGGGTCTAGGGCTTTTAGTTGTTCCAATAATGGCGGGTATTTTTGGTGCGAAAGCATCAACGGGTATTTTACTTATTATTTTAATTTCTGCAGATATATTTGGAGTAAAATTTTATCATCGTCATGCAGATATTTCTAAATTATTTCAACTCATTCCAAGCACAATTATAGGAATTTTAATTTCGGTTGTTTTTGGTGATCAAATTAGTGAGGATCAGTTTAAAACTGCGATGGCTGTAATCATTATTAGTGGCGTAATGATCTCAATTAGCCAAAAGCGAGAATCAAATCTTGTATATTCTAATAAGATAGTTTCAAGCCTAATAGGCATCCTAGGTGGGATTTCCACAATGATAGGGAATGCTGCAGGCCCTATTATGACATTATACTTTTTAGCAATGGGATTTAAAAAAAATAAATTTATTGGAACTGCGGCGTGGTTTTTTCTAACTGTAAATCTCTTTAAAGTTCCATTTCATATAATTTATTGGAATACGGTTAATATTGAGGTTATTTATTCAGGTTTAATTATGCTACCTCTAACAATGGTTGGAGCTTTTTTAGGTTATTTTATCGTAAAGTTCATTCCTGAGAGGCCATATAAAATAATTTTAATATTATCAATTATTCTATCTGTTTTTAAACTTCTGCTGACAGTCTAAATTTTAATAATTAACCTGTTCTATTTACGCATTTAGGTTTTATAATATTCTAAGGAATCAAAAAAAATGAGAATTGACTAAAGACCATGAATTTCAGTGGAAAACAATTTAAGAACGTTTCATTATTATGGTTTGCCCAAACGGTATCTCAATCAGGTGATTCAATTTATCAATTGGCACTTATTTGGTTAGTTCTTGAAATTACCAATTCATCAATAGTAACCGGATTCATTGCGATGTGCGCTTACGTACCAGCTGTGATGTTTGGATTATTTTCTGGCGTGATTACCGATCGATTTGATCGATTTAAAATTATGATCTTATCAAATCTTTCTCAGGCTTTAATTGTTATGGGCATTCCTTTAATCATAATTATGGATCATAAGTCGGTTTTCATTATTTGTATATTAGCATTTTTAAAGAGCTCATGTAATACATTTTTCCAACCCGCCCTAAATTCTTTTATACCGGAATTATTTTCAAAGTCAAATTTGGGAAAAATAAATGCTATTATTGTTACATCGGGTCAACTTGCTTGGATGATGGGACCATTTTTTGCAGGTTTGTTTATAGCAAGATTTAGCTTTACGGGTCTCTTTATTATAGATTCTTTGACTTTTTTAGTTTCAATATTTTTTTTAATGTTTATTTCCAAAGAAAGAAAAACTACAATAAAGTTAAAATCAACAAAATGGAATGATCTTTTAAAGGGCCTGATGCTTTTAAAAAAGGAATCAAATATATTAATAATCATTCTGATTACGTTTCTGAATAATATTTTCATTATGGGGCCTGCAATTATCGGAATACCAATTCTTATCAAGGATGTATTTAAGGGAGATGCTATGGAGTTTGCATTTTTTGAGGGGTTCATGGCTGCAGGTGCTTTGATTGGATCTTTAATAGTTAGCTTGCTTCAAAAGAAGATGAAAAATGGTCTAATTTGGATAGTAGGTCTCTTTCTCGATGGTATTACCATGAGCTTTTTGTATTGGGCGAAATCTTTAGAAGTTGGAACGTTTTTAATCTTTATACATGGTATAGCTATTCCTTTCATTATGGTTAGCAGAACCTCAATTATCCAAACACATACTAAAAATAAATACCATGGCAGGTTCTTTTCTTTTGTTCATTTGGGAGTAGTTGGAACAACAGCAATATCCTCTGCGCTTGTAGGAATCATATTGATATATATTAAAGTTGATTTAATGTTTTTGATAATTGGAATTGGTGGTGCATCTTGTTCTCTGATCGCTCTCTTTTATCCAAAAATAATAAAGCTGAGTTGAATCGAAATACTGAAACAGATTAATTTATTTTATGAATTGAATTATTTCTGATTCAATTAAGAACTTAGAATGAAAAATTAATATAAGGAGGAGAGGTAACAAATTCAAAATTTGTTATTTTTCAAAATATTCTATCGATTGATATTTTAATAGTGCAACTTGTGATAAACAACTTTTAAAGATATAAAATACTTTTGTTAACGAATGATATTTTTTTAAATAAATTTATACTTAATCATTAATAGATTAACAAAGAATATGGAACAACAATTCAAATGGGGTATTATTGGAACAGGAGGGATCGCAAACGCTTTTGCTCATGATATTAAACTGATTGATGATCATCAAATAATTGCA
>CACLYL010000041.1 GCA_902611135.1 uncultured Fidelibacterota bacterium
TGGTTAGATCGATCATATTTCAGCAACTCAGCGGCAGGGCTGCAGAAACTATCTTTAATCGATTTATGGCTTTATTCCCTAAAGAAAAAGATCTAAACGCTAACAAAATTTTATCACTAGATAGTGCTTTGATGCGATCGGTTGGTATATCGGGCCCAAAAGTAAATTATATTAAAAACATTGCCAATTCTTTTGTTGAAAAGTCTATTGATTATCCTAATTTTTCAAACTTAACTGATGATCAAATAATAGAGAGTTTAGTATCGATTAAGGGAGTTGGTCGATGGACGGCTCAAATGTTTTTAATTTTTACATTAGAAAGGCCTGATGTGTTTCCTGAGGGGGATCTTGGCGTAAAAAAAGGATTTCAGCTTTTTTATAATCTGGAAGATTTACCATCATCTGAACTGATTTTAAAGCGGTCAGAAGTTTGGCGTCCTTATAGAAGTTTCATGGCCAGATATTTTTGGAAAGTATCTGATGATATTGAATTATCAAAAAGGTAAAAGGTTGCAACTTTTTTAGAATTGAATAAAATAGTAACCTTCATTATAATCTTTTCGTTGATCATTTTATCTAAATTGTATGGTGGATTAGTTGATCTTAACTTATGGGGAATGTTTAGCTATAATCACCCAGATTCATTTACCAAAAATTCGATTAACTTTTACAGTTTAATACATTTCATTGAATATGGTGTTTTAGGATTATTTAAAATAATAAAACTAAGCCATATTTGGATTATTTCGATAAGTTGGGAAATTTCAGAACTTTTTTTGCCATATAATTGGGCCAAGGAGAGTTGGTTAAATAAAGTTATGGATATTTTTTTTAATTTAACTGGCTACTTAACGATAAAAAATTTTTATAAATAGGATTTAAAATTGCTTCGCAGAATCTCCTTAATCATTGTCTTTGCATGTTTTAGCTTTAATTGCAGCAGCTATTTAGATAAGGTTAAAATAGAATCACCATCTAAGTCATTAAGCCTCACCGCAAAAAAAGTTGGGAATGATATGCTTTATCGGGTCTTATTTAATGATAGTCTTGTCATAAAGGATTCAAAATTGGGTATCCTATTTAAGGATAAAACTTCTCTTTTTGAGAATACAGAAATTTATAATATTGATCACAATTCGATTGATGATTTATGGGAGTTACCATGGGGAGAGAGTCGATTAGTGAGAAATAATTATAATGAAGCGATTATTTCATTTAGAGCAATAACGAGTGGATATGATTTTGATGTAATATTCAGGGCATATGACGATGGGGTAGCTTTTCGATATGATGTAAAAAACTCATCTTATAATAAATACATCACTATCACAGATGAGATTACTCAATTCAATATCCAAGAGCAGGCATCAGCATGGTGGACCCCCGCTTATGGCCCAAATCGTTATGAGGAATTATATAAAAAAACAAAAATAAATGAAATCGATACTTCTCACACACCTTTTACATTTAAATATGAAAATGGCATTCACCTTAGTATTCATGAGGCCTCTCTTACTAATTACTCGAGTATGCAACTTTACTATCAAAAACAGGATGGATTAGTGGTCGATTTAGCACCTTGGAATAATGGAGATAAGGTAAGAACTGAAATTCCATTTGTTACTCCATGGAGAACAATTATGATCACAAATTCAGCCAAGGAATTAATTCAATCCAACCTAATTTTAAATTGCAATGAGCCAATTGCAATTGATGATGTTTCATGGTTAAAACCAGTGAAATATATTGGCATATGGTGGGGTATGATCACAGGCAAATGGACCTGGGATGAAGGGTCTCGGCATGGTGCAACCAATGAAAGAAGTAAAAAATACATTGATTTTGCAGCTAAACATGGATTTGATGAAGTTCTTATTGAAGGTTGGGCTTCTGGATGGCAAGGTCTATTTCCAGAGGATTCAGTAACAGTAAGCTTCACTAAATCTACCAATGATTTTGATTTTGATCAGATCCAAACGTACGCTAGATCAAAAGGGATCTCTATCAAAGCCTACCATGAAACCATGGCAAACACTAAAAATTATTTGGCTCAAATAGATTCTGCATTTAAAATGTTAAATAAGCTAGGAATAAGTAATGTAAAAATTGGTCAAGTGGGAAAAAGGTTAGATCAAAGTGAATTTCATTATGGTCAATATGGCGTTAATTATTATCGAGCGGTTCTTGAAAAAGCAGTACAATATAAAGTAGGTGTAAATTTTCATGAGCCGATTAAAGATACTGGTGAAAGAAGGACATTCCCAAATATGATGACTAGAGAGGGTGCCAAAGGTATGGAGTATAACGCTTGGATTGGAGGTAATCCTCCAGACCATACCACTATATTACCTTTTACCAGACTTTTAAATTCACCAATGGACTACACGCCCGGGATTTTTGACATAATGCTTAAGAATTTAGATACGGATCCAGCAAAAGAATATCCAATTGAGTTTGTTTTAGTTGATAGTGGAAACCAATTCAATGAACTTTTGTTTAAAAGCGGAGAATCACTTTGGAAAGAAATTCCAATGGTCCTTGACACGGTTATTCATGAGGATAAAAACATTTACATTTGGAAATTAGTACAAAATTATAAAGTTGGAGATTGGCAATGGGGGGTAAGCGCAAACCACCCAAATACTCAAACATATGATATCTGGTTGCCGCAACTACTCAAGAATACAGAAAATAGAAAAATTAGTTTGAATGAAAAAGGAAAAATTGAAGGTCAGTTTGAAATTAGAATACCTTTTCAAAATTTTAGTTTAAATTCACCAACCATTGGAAATAAAGTCCCTCTACCTAAAAAATCGCCAAGAATAAGTACTACTTTATCCAAACAATTGGCGCTCTATGTAATTATCCATAGTCCCATGCAAATGGCAGCGGATTTTATTGAAAATTATGAAAACATGCCTCCTTTTCAGTTTATAAAGGATGTTCCTGTGGTTTGGGATACAACTATTGCAATTAATGGAGAAATTGGAGAATATGTGACCATAGCGAGGAAAGATAGATTTAGTCAAGATTGGTATTTGGGTAGTATTACCAATGATGTTAACAGAGATTTTGAAATTGATCTTAGTTTTCTGAAAGAGGGGATTTATGAGGCTACTATATATGCTGACCACCCAAATTTTGATTGGGAATTAAATCCAAATAAATATAAAATATCGGTAGCTTCTTACTCAAATGAAAACAAACATCGAATCCAACTCTCCAAAGGGGGCGGTCAAGCGATAAGGTTTAGATATTTGGATGAATTTTGATTATTAAAATATATGGTAATGTCTCAGAATTTGACTTTTTAAAATTTGTTAAATTTCTAAAAGCTTTTTAAATATGTATTCCAAACTATATTTAATTCTTTTTCTCATTCAGAGCTCTATCATTTTTTCTTTTGAAATTCGCATAAATGAGTTCATGGCTTCTAATGTGACCACCTACCCTGAAATGCATGATTTTAGCGACTATAGTGATTGGATTGAAATCTATAATTTTGGAGAAGATGACTACATCTTAAATAATGTATTTTTGACAGATGATAGTACTAATTTATTAAAATGGAATTTTCCAGAAAATACGCTTCTTGAGGCTGGGAATTATTTGATTATTTGGGCTGATGATTTTAACCAAGGGCCAGGACAACTTTTATCAAGGCCTCATTGGCCTTGGAATGAATTTGAGACTGTAAATATACATTCGAACTTTAAATTAAATAAATCAGGAGAATTTATTGCATTAACTAAAGTCAATGGTGCCTTAAGCGATACAATAATCTCTGTTGGATCAGTGTGGAAGTATCTAGATGATGGATCAGGTCAAAATATGGATTGGATTGATCTAAGTTTCAATGACACACAGTGGTTAGAGGGTAGTGCTGAACTTGGATATGGTGATGGAGATGAAGCGACAATTATAGGTTTTGGGGGCGATGAAGACAATAAACATATAACAACTTATTTTAGAAAAAATATCAATATTGATGAACCTCATTCTTATAGTCAATTCATTTTCAATCTAAAAAGAGACGATGGGGCTGTAGTTTACATCAATGGAATTGAAGTAATCCGATCAAATTTACCAGATACTGATATCCAATCTGACACTTATGCTGTATCAGCAGTGAGTGGAGATGAGGAAGATGAGTTTTTTGAATGGTTAATCCCGCATGAATTATTCAACACTGGAGAAAATTTAATCGCAGTGGAAATTCACCAAGTTTCAAGACAAAGTTCAGATATAAGTTTTGATGGCAATTTAATTGGCCTAGTTTATAATGAAGTTGATGTTATAGATTCAATTACCTTTCCATTACAACATAGTGATATTTCTTTTGGAATGAATAATGAAAATGGTTGGGCATATCTTCAACAACCAACTTTCAATGCTGAAAATGAATCATTTATTGTATCCGATTTTGTGACTTCCTCCAATGTTGAGTCAAATTTACCATCAGGGTATTATGATGGTGAGCAAATAATAGAGCTCAACTCTGAAATGATCAATGAACCAATATATTATACTATAGATGGATCATTACCTACTAGGCAATCATTGTTGTATGATGGACCTGTTACCATTGATACCACTACCGTGATTAGAGCAAGGACGCTCGTTTTGGAAATGCTTCCCGGGGATTTATTTTTTAGTACTTATCTTATTAATGAGGAAAGTAATTTAGCGACCTTATCTTTAACTCTGAATCCAGAAACTTTATGGGATGAGGACATTGGCCTATATCAAAATCAATATAAGCAAAGAGAAATACCTGTTTCAATACAATCATTTTCACCGGAATTGAATCATGAATTTTCAATTAGTGCTGGGTTAAGATTGGGAGGAGAGAATATTTGGACTAAACCCCAGAAACCATTTACCATTTATACTAGAAACCGTTTTGGAGTCGATTATCTACAATATCAAATCTTTGAGAATAAAAGCATTTCAAATTTTTCAAGGGTTGTATTTCGAAATGGAGGAGATGATTGGGAGGAGGCCCTATTAAGAGATGCGATGACTGAGAGCATTGTTTCCGACAGAATGGCGTGTGGAATTATGGCTTATAGACCAGCTAGGTTATTCTTAAATGGTTCGTACTGGGGTATTTACAATATCCGAGAAAAGTTTGATAAAACTTACTTCGTTGAAAATTTCAATGTTGATTTAAATTATTTGATTCATTTGGAATATGCCAACACATCCTCGGGAGTAGAATTATTAGAAATTGAGGGATCTAGAGGCGATTATGATTTGATGATTGATTCAATTCAAAATAATGGCAATAGCCAGCATATGATTTACGAGCAATTATCAAACTGGATTGATTTAGATAGTTTCATTGATCATTTAATAATGATTGTTTACAGCGCCAACACAAGCTGGGAGCATAACAGAGAATGGTGGAAAGAAAATAAACCTGGTAAAAAATGGCAATGGCTAATCGTGGACCTTGATAGAGGTTTTAACATAAATAATCTGTCAAGGAATCTTTTAGATGATCTCTTGGAAGATTATGACTTATTTACTCTTTTAGCGAATAATGATCATTTTATTGATCGATTTGCTCAAAGAGCTGCTGCTCATTTGAATTCTACTTTATCATTTAATCGAATCTCAACGATTGTTGATAGTTTAGGTGCAATAATTAGTGACGAGATGCCAAAACATATAAACCGCTGGGGTGGTGAGGGTGGTATTCAATCCATAGATGAATGGCAGGAGGAACTTAATTCGATAAAACAATTTTCAAACCTAAGGAAAGATTATGTTTTTGATCAATTTATTGATGAACTAGAAATAGATGGCACGGCGGAAATTATATTTTCTATTGAGCCTGAAGGCGGAGGAATGGTTGAAATTGAAGGCGTCGCTATTTCAAATAATAGTGAACCAAATACTTTTTTTATAAACAGACCTTTAAAAGTTAACGCAATTTCTTCGCTTGGATATGTATTTTCCGGTTGGTCAGATGGAACAGACACAAATCAAATTGAGCTTACGTTTGATGGAGATACCTTGATCAGTGTTTTTTTTGAGCAAACAGATCAGGTCATGTTACCTGATACAATTTTTGCTGATTTAACACTACTGGAGAATCAATCTTATTATGCGACCAGAGATATTGTTGTACTTCAGGAGGCTAGTTTACTTATTGAACAGGGTGTTGAAATTAAAATGCAGGAAGAGGCTAATATCATTGTGGAAGGTAAAATTATTATAAATGGATCGAATCAAAACCCAGTAACGATAAAATCTGTTCATGAAAATCAAAGATGGGGAGCTTTATGTCTTAATAATGATATTGATACATCAAAAATTTCTCATCTTAACTTAAGTGGATGTTCAAGAGGTTCAGACCCTTCGGTTCACATAGGTGCCATATCAAGCATAAACTCTAATATAACGCTCGATAATATATTTATTGATGATGTTATTTTTCCGATATTTGCTCAAGGAGGTAGTTTTCAAATATATAATAGTACTATTCGTTGCGAATTCATATGTGATTACATTAATGTAAAATCAGGAAAAGCAATCATTGAAAATTGCACATTTTATGGTTCTACAGCATCAAATACAGATGCAATAGATTTAGATGATGTAGATTTTGGCGTACTTCGATATAATAAGATATATGACTTTAAAGGGATTAATTCAGACGGAATAGATATCGGAGAAAATTCAAATGAAATTCTAATAGAGGATAATTTAATTTATCATTCCAAAGATAAAGGAATTTCAGTTGGTCAAAATTCAAATATTTATCTAAGGAAAAACCTAATTATTGGTTGTAGTGAAGGTATTGCGCTGAAAGATGATTCGGAAGCTTATATCGTAAACAACACATTTGTAAATAATGATACTTCAGTTCATTGCTTTGAAAAAAATCTAGGACTTAATGGCGGAACTGCTGTAATAAAAAATACAATTATTTCTAACAGTGGTTCAGTATCAATATTTTCTGATTCTCTATCATCAATAACCGTCACATATTCGCTAAGTGATACAGAAATGATGGCAGGAGAGGGTAATTTATTTTCGAATCCATATTTTATTGAACCACCTATTTATAATTTTAGTTTACAAAGTAACTCACCATGTGTTGATGGAGGTGATCCAAGTGATGAATTTGATGAAGATGGCAGCTTAGTTGATATAGGTGCATATTATCATTTTGATAATAATGACTATCCTTTTACAATTTCTGGTAGCGAGTACTTTGGTCTAAAGATTAATGAATTTCTAGCGAGTAATAACGCAATTAATGTGGATGAATACGGAGAGTATGATGACTGGTTAGAGCTTTACAATAGTTCGGAAAATATAATTAATTTGTCTGGACTATTTCTTAGTGATGACAGTGATAATTTATCAAAATGGTCTTTTCCTCAAGACAGTGCATTTTTATTACCAAATGAGCATCTATTGATATGGTGTGATGATGATACTTCTCAAGGAGATTATCATACAAATTTTAAGATTAGCGCTGCTGGAGAGACCTTATATTTAGTTTTACCAAATGATTTTACGATTTTAGATCAGATTAGCTTTGACATGCAGGAGTCTGATATATCCTTTGGTAGAGAAAGTGATGGAGGGGTAATTTGGACAAATATGACTCCAACACCTGGATCATCAAATTCAGATTTAGAATTAGTGAGCTTTCAACCAAGCTACTATGCTGTTTATCAAAATTATCCCAATCCTTTTAATAGCCAAACTACAATTGAATATGATCTCCCATATCAATCTAAAGTTAATATTATGATTCATGATATTTTAGGAAGAGAAATCAAAATCATTAAAGATGAAATACAGTCTTTTGGAAGGCACAAAGTAAACTGGGATGGGAAAAATGATAGGGGTAAATTGGTCTCCACTGGTATTTACATCATTAAAATGGAATCAGGAAAATTTATAGATTACAAAAAAGCCTTATTTGTAAAATAATTTTGATTTATTTAGAAACAAATAGTAGGATTATTTAAATTCTTCTTACACAATGCCTTTCATAGGTTTATAGAAACCCTTAACTTTCAAAATGCAAGCTATAAACAACATAACGTATAATTTCTCATTTTGCATATATATTTTTCTCGCTACGAGTTTTATGTATGGAAATACAAATACAACCATTAATGGTTTTGTGCGGGATTCAGAATCAGGAGAACCCATCTCTTATGCTAATGTTTTTCTAGCCAATACTGCTTTGGGAGCTGCGACAAATCAAGATGGTTACTTTGTAATTACGAATGTGCCCACAGGGTCCTACGAGATCAATGTTTCTATGATGGGATATGGATTATTTAAGGAAAATATAACTCAATTAGATGGCAATCCTATTCGAATAGAGATATTTCTAACTGAAAAAGTAATTGAAACCGAAGAGATACTTGTCACGGCAGAGAGACAAAAGTTTGAGAAAACAGTAGAGAGCAGTCAGATTTCATTAGATTTACGTGAAATTAAAGCTGCACCAGCATTTATTGAACCTGACGTATTTCGAACACTTCAAATGTTGCCAGGTGTTCAAACCTCCAGTGACTATTCTAGTGCTCTGTATGTTAGGGGAAGTACTCCAGATCAAAACTTGATCATGCAAGATGGAATAGCAATTTATAATCCTTATCATCTAGGAGGAATATTTTCAACCTTTAATACTGATGCAATTAAAGAGGCTGACTTTCATGCGGGAGGATTTCCCGCTCGATATGGTGGAAGAATGGGTGCTATTTTAAATGTTGTAAATCGTGAGGGGAACATACAAAAAGTGACAGGTTCAGCAGATATTAGTCTGATTTCATCTAAAGGTTTAATAGAGGGGCCCTTACCAAAATGGAAAGGTATGAAAGGCTCATGGATGATTTCTGGAAGGAGGACGTATTTTGATAAAATTGTAGATGCTTTAAATATACCTTTGGGTGATGGTAGTGGATCGTACGTATTTCCTTACTACTTTTATGATTATCAAATCAAAATTAATTTAGATATTAATCCAAACCATCGATTGACCTATTCTCGGTTTTATGGGGATGATGTTCTTAATTTTTCATTCAATGAAAATACTGAGCAAGTCTCAAATGATGGTGTGGTGATCAATCAAGAATCAAGCTTTGATATTAATTGGCCGTGGGGAAATCAAACGAATGGTTTAACTTGGAGATGGATAGTTACACCAACAGTCGTGGCAAAGACATTCATCTCAAATAGTCGATATCGCTTCGATTTTAGATTCGGTTATAAGGATAAGTATACCTTCAACTATGTTGATTCAACCAATATATATTCATCCGATATCGTTTTTAATGTTTTTGATATTATTGATGATAATACTTTGGAATCTGAAGTTATTTGGCAAGCATCCGAAAAACAAGAGATTACAGGCGGAATTCAGATAAAGAACATTGATTTTGACTTAGGTCTTAACATAAACTTTTCAGATCAAGATACTGCTATTGTTTTTAATCCATTGCAGTTAAAAAATATGACTCGAGAGTCAGCCTTTTTCTTACAAAACAAATGGGACTTCACAGAGGACTTTAAATTTCAATTTGGTTTAAGAGGGACTCATTATAATTTACATAATAAAATTTATTTTGATCCTAGATTAGGAGCAAAGTACACAATCTCAGAAAATTTTGCCTTGAAAGGCAATTGGGGCGTATACCATCAATTTTTAACTACAGCTAATGGATTAGATGATAATTTAAGATTAGTTGAACTTTGGTTAGGTATTCCAGAAGATAAAGAAGCCAGTATTTCAAATCACTTCATAACCGGAGTAGAGTATTTAGCCAATAATAACATTTTTTTTAGAGCAGAGTTATACCATAAAAGCTTTGATAACTTATTAACCTTGAAACAAGGAAATAATACTGAAAATGACAATCAGGAAACACAAACGCCATTTAATGAATTTTGGGATACAGATGCAAATTCAAATGGGATAGAATTACTTATTAAGAAGGCAAGTGGTCGTTTCAGAGGCTGGATTGGATATACTTTTTCTGAAACAAAATATTTTAATGAGCCCAGTGGATGGCATCCTCCTAACTTTGATAGAACGCACACATTAAACCTTGTTTCGACCTTTGATTTAACAAAAACTCTTGAGATTTCATCAGCGGTTACTTTTTCCTCTGGGAATCCATATACGCCTATTTTAGGTAAGGTCTATGATTGGAATCAAAATTTAAATAGTGAAACATACTGGTATCCTTATGAAAATTATTTAGTAGGGAACAAGAACACAGCACGGTATGATGAATATTTTAGATTTGATATTGGTTTAACACGGAAGGGTGGAAATTTATTTGGCTTAAAATATAATACATTTTGGCAAATTATGAATGCAACGAAGCATTTAAATCAATTAGGTTATGTTTATAGATCAAAGCGAGATATAGAAACTGGAAATCAAGTCGGAGTTGAGAGAAGACCTCTCCCAATGTTCCCTTTAATTTTAACGTTTGGTATTAAATTTGAATTTTAAATATCTTTATAAAATAATCTTTGCAGGATTAATTTTAATTTTATCTAATTGTTCCTTTCCAGAATGGGAATGGGAAGATCTGGAATCTGATTATGATCATGTTTTAAACGTGATGGGTATGATC
>CACLYL010000042.1 GCA_902611135.1 uncultured Fidelibacterota bacterium
TTTAAAGAAATTTTAGAATCTTATTCTTCATTACCACAAATTTTAGAATTACCCACAGCCCCTAAAAAACCTATTTACATACTAAAGGATATAAATAGACCTCAACCAAAAATTGATTCAATAATCGATAAAGGTATGGCCCTGAGCGTCGGTAGAATAAGTAAAGATAAATTTTTTGATTTACGATTTGTAGGACTATCTCACAACACATTACGTGGTGCAGCAGGGGGGGCAATTCTCAATGCCGAATTGTTGGTTAAAGAAAATTACATATAAAACATTTTTTATATCTAACTTCATAATAACTTAATTTATGAGAATGTAATGGCAAATAATAATTCAAGCTCAAACCCTACTCTAGCAGCATACAAGAAAGCTGTTGAGCTTTTAGGTATGAAATTAAATATAGCAAAAGCCCTTGAAATGCCTGATCGAGAATTAACAGTTGAAGTACCATTCAAGATGGACAATGGTGATGTAAATAGTGTTGTTGGATACAGAGTCCAGCATAATAATACTCGAGGCCCATTCAAAGGTGGTATCCGATACCATCAGCATGTAGATATTGAAGAAGTAAGGGCACTAGCGACATTAATGACTTGGAAAACCTCTCTTGTAGATATCCCATATGGAGGAGGTAAAGGAGGTATTGCTATTGATCCTAGCAATTATAGTAAAAATGAGCTTGAGCGTATCTCAAGAAAGTTTTTTAGAGCCATAGATCCCATTGTAGGACCAAACGTAGATATTCCTGCACCAGATGTAAATACAAATGCTCAAGTTATGAGCTGGTTTATGGATGAATATAGTCAAAGGCATGGATATACACCAGCCATTGTCACTGGTAAACCGGTTGAACTTGGAGGATCACTTGGAAGAGAAGAGGCAACAGGAAGAGGGACAGCAATAATAACTAAAGAGGCTGCAGATAAATGGAATATAGATTTAAATAAATCAGAAGTTGTCATCCAGGGTTTTGGAAATGTAGGTTCTTATGCTGCAAAATTTTTAAACGAATATGGATGTAAAATAATTGCAGTTAGTGACGTATCTGGTGGATTATATGATCCTAATGGATTAGATATTAATAATTTATTTGATCACAATAAAAAGCACCGAACAATAGATGGATTTGGTGGGGGGAAAAAAATAACAAATGAAGAGCTTTTGGCCCTGAAATGTGATTTTCTTATTCCTGCTGCTCTTGGTAGTGCGATTAATTCAAGTAATGTTAATTCAATAAATTGTAAAGTTATTGTGGAAGCTGCAAATGGACCAGTCACAGGAGAAGCAGCTGATAAGCTTTGGAAACGAAAAATTGCAATCATTCCGGATATTTTAACCAATGCTGGTGGCGTAACTGTATCCTATTTTGAATGGGTACAAAACCTCCAGCAATTTAAGTGGACGAAACAGGACGTCAATAAAAAACTTCAAGAGAAAATGATAAATGCATTTAATGAGGTTTACGCTGTTAAAATTGAAAAGAAAGTACCTATGAGAATAGCATCCTTCATGGTAGCAATTGATAGAGTTCAACAGTCATATATATTAAGGGAAGGATAATTTTAATTGTAAATTACTTTCTTTTTTGAGCTATATCAGAAATCTGGAAAATTGGGCTAAATATTGATTTGATTTGTTTACGGTCTAATGCACCGAAATATTCTTCAGATAATTTATCTATAATTTTTTGCTGATAATCAGCTTCAAAGGTCTTTATTTCCTGATTACTTTTTAATTCTCCAATTTTTGAATATAAAGAAAATCTCTCAATAAGCAGCAGCATGAGATTGTAATCAATTTCATTAATTTTCTTATAAAACTTTTTAATTTCTTTGTCCCCTTCCCTCTCCATTGGAGAATTTATAAATTAAATAATAAAAATTTCATAATGTCATCATAATCTGAAGTTTCCAAATATATTGTTTTTGGATCAAGCTGATTTACCCCTGGGAAAAAAGATGCCTTATATGCATTTTGTTGCTTTATGAATCTTACTTGAAATCTGAAATGATCTGGATGTTTCCATAGACACTTTTTAATTTCTCCAGTGAGTGCTTTTTCTACTTTTGATCTTATGGAGTTTGTGGATTGATCAGGGTGAATACTTACCGTAGAGTCACCAACTCCAACCATTGTTGCGTGCACAATTGTATTTGGACTCACTTTTTTTACCTCGTCGCAAATTCCTGCATCACCAGACAAAAATACTAAAGGCACCTTACACTTCGATGCAATATTCCCATGCAGAAAAAATTCAGAAACAGCTTGATCATTAATTAGAATTTTTTCAATCTTGGATGAGGACATTGTGTGTGCTAATGGATTGCCACCACTTGAAGCTCTTGAGTGATAACCTATCATAATCAAGGCATCAAAGGACTCGTCCAATTCTTGAACCATTAAATAAGGATGTCCACTCCATCCGCGAATCAATTTGCTATTTCTAGGTAAAAACTCTTGCAAAATATTTCTTCCCGAATAATGTGCATCTTTTACCCATATCTCTACTGCACCTGAATTATTAGCACCCTCACATGCAGCAGCAACTTCTTTAGTCATTTTTTGTTGGAATTGATGATAAACTGAAGTCTTTTTATGATCAACTTCATCCCAATTAGTAACTCCAGTTATACCTTCCATATCTGCGCTTATAAATATCTTCATAAATTTGCTCGGGGACTTTGGAATGTTTGGAATTCTATTATATCAAAAATTTTTATTTTAAATAAATGCATTTACAGTAAATAGACGTTTTAATTTGAAAATGATAATACTTAAAATAGAATATGAAAAATTATAAAGCTAATTTTGTTTAGTATTAAAATATTTAATTTGTAGTTTTTGGTACCGTTTATTATTGTATTTAGACCGCTTCTTTAATTTTTGTATGGTCAAAATCTTTCATCAAATAGTCTGCAACACTTAGGGCTGTTTTCGCTCCCTCACCCATAGAAATTACAATTTGTTTATATGGTATTGTTGTTACATCTCCACAAGCAAATATTCCTTCTTTTGATGTATTTCCATTTTTATCGATAACTATTTCTCCGAACTGATTTAATTCTAGAATGTTATCAACAAATTTACTATTTGGAACTAGACCAATTTGAACGAAAACTCCACTCAATTTTATTTCGAAATCAATTTTCTTTCCTCTGTCTTCACACAAGATCCCTTCAACTTTACCATTAGGGTGAATAATTTCTTTCGTGGCTGTATTGGTGAAGATTTCAATATTATCAGACTGTTTTACTTTGTCAATTAGAATTTGGTCTGCCTTTAATTTTGGCATAAACTCAATAATAGACACCTTATTTACGATACCAGACAAATCTAAGGCAGCCTCAACTCCAGAATTTCCCCCTCCCACAACTGCAACTTCTTTATCTTTAAAAAATGGACCATCACAATGAGGACAATATGCAACCCCTTTGCCAAGGTTTTCTTTTTCACCGGGTATATTAAGTTCTCTCCACCTAGCACCAGTAGCAATAATGATAGTTTTCGTTTGCAAAATTTCTCCAGATGATAAATATACTTTTTTTAAATGACCATCCTTTATTTCGTCTACGAGTAATTGTTCTTTAACTTGAACATCATAATCTAACAGATGTCCATGTAAATCTGATGTAAGTTTTTCTCCAGTAGTTTCTATTACTGATATGAGATTTTCAATTCCGAGTGTTTCTTTAACCTGTCCTCCAATAGTCTCTGCAATCAAGGTTACTTCTAATCCCTTGCGTGCTAAGTAAACCGCAGAACTAATACCTGCAGGACCACCTCCTATAACTATGCAATCGTTAATACTTTTATTTAATACTTTTGTATTAGAATGGATAAGATTTTTTTGTTTTAAAGAACTAATTATTTTAGGAATATTAGATTTACCTGATGATAAAAATTTACCATTTAAAAATATTGTAGGCACAGCTTGAATACCTTTCTCTTTTACCAAATCTTGAAAAACTCCGCCATCTAAAGTTTCACACTTAATATTAGAATTTAAAGAAGCCATTTTGTTTACAGCTTGAACAACTTCTGGACATATTTGGCAGTCTAGGCTTACAAAAACTTGAAAATCTAATTGCTTGTCTATTGATTTAATTTGCGATACAACACTTTTATCTAATTTTAGATTGTGCCCTCCTACATGCAATATTGCAAGAATAAAGGAATTAAACTCATGTCCTCCAGGTATACCTGAGAAAAAGATAGAAGCGACTTTATTTTTTTTCGAAATAGAAAAGGTAATTGGAGAAAATTTAGAATCTATTTTTGCCTCAACAATAGAAAGTTTGTCTGATAATGATACTATTTTATTCAAAAAGTTAGAAAGATCATCTTTTTTCAGATGATTTCCTTTTTGGAGGACGATTTCAACATCATCCTCCAAAAGCTCAAAATAACTATTTACTGTTTTTAGTAAATCGCTTTTCAATTTCATATTATATTTTTCCTGATAAATCTAGGGATGGGGTTAGCGTATCTTCCCCCTCTTGCCATTTAGCAGGACATACCTCATCTGGATTATTGTATACATATTGAGCAGCCTTTACTTTGCGTAGCAAGTCGCTTGCATCTCTACCAATACCTTCTGCTGTGATTTCGTATGCTTGTATTACACAATCAGGATCCACAATAAAAGTGCCTCTGTCAGAACGGCCCTCTCCGGATCTTAAAACTTTAAATTGCTTTGACAACTTGAACTGATCATCTGCCAACATGGGATACTTTACTTTCCCAACAACATCAGATAATTTATGAAAAGCCTTATGAGTCCAATGAGAATCTGTAGAGACCGCATAAATTTCTACACCTAGTTTTTGAAAATGTTCATAATTATCTGCTAAATCTCCTAACTCTGTTGGGCAAACAAAGGTGAAATCAGCTGGATAAAAGAAAAAAACTGACCACTTTCCCTTGATATCTTCTTTGGTTACTTGGAAAAAATCATCCTCTCCAGCCTTAAATGCTGTAAGATTAAAATCTTTTACCTTTTTATCTACTAATGCCATTATAATCTCCCGTTATTTTATTTATGTTTGTTACACTTTCCTTTTATGGTAAACTCAATATTTGATGCTTTAAAATCATATTTATCATTTAATTGAAATCTTAAATTTATATCTTTAGCTTTAATATCTTTAATAACCCCACATATATCACATTGCAGATGGTAATGAGGATCAAGATTTCCATCATATCGGGTTTTAGAACCATCGACTATTGATCTTATTAAACCATTTTTAGTAAAGTAATTGAGGTTCCTGTAAACAGTTCCTAAACTGATCTTGGGTACTATTTTTTTTACTTGCTCATAAACTAAATTAGCATCAGGGTGCATTTTAGATTTTTTAACTGTCCTGTAAATAAGTTCTCCTTGTCTACTATATCTCATATTACTATTATAAAATTAATAGGTTTTGTGGTATAAATAGTAATAGTTATTACTTTTATTATTTAATATGATATAAAAGGATACCTTTATTTATTATTAATATAATTATCTTTAAATTTTAACTATTAATAATTTAAAATAATAAAATAAGGAAACTTTTTATGTCAATTGTTGAAAATAAAGCTCCAGAGTTTACCCTAAAAAATACTCAAAAAGAGGATGTCTCTCTTTCAAATTTTAAGGGCAAGCCGGTAGTTCTTGCATTTTACCCTGGTGCCTTTACAGGTGTCTGTGATACTGAAATGTGTAAGTTAAAAGAGGATATGGAAGTATTTAATGAATTTAATGCAACCGTGCTTGGAATAAGTGTCGACTCACCTTGGGCTAATAATGCATTTTCAGAGAAATATAATTTAAACTTTGACCTGTTATCAGATCTAGACAGATCAGTAACTAAAGCTTATGATTTGCTATTTGAAGGTTTAGGTGGTATTGAAGGTTATACTTGTTCTAATAGAGGTATAGTTATTATCAACTCTGAGGGAATAATTCAATATCGTTGGGTTGCAGAACCAAATCCTGGGGTTGAGCCAAACTATGACGAAGTCAAGAATTTTATAAAAGCACTTTAAACCATGAAAGTGGAAAGTATAAACCTATTGGCTTTCCACTTTTTTTTTAATATTTCTTTGTAAAATGCTCTAATTATAATTGAAAATAAAATAATACTTCCACCAATAATGGAATTTCTACCCATTATTTCTCCCAAAAATAAATATGCTAGAATTGGACTCGCTACGGGCTCTATGGCAGCATACAGGGACGCATCCACTGCAGTTACATACTTTATTGCATGACTATAGATATAATAAGCTAAACCTAACTGAAAAATTCCTAAAAAAAGAATACCATAGAGTGCTTTTAGTTCAATTATTAAATTATCAAAATAGAATGGTGTGCAAATTAAAAAGGTAAACAAATTTCCAATAATAATAGAGTTGATTGGCTTATTTTCTTTTTGCTTTCTTAAAGAGATTACTGTTCCTGCAAAGCCTAAACTAGATAATATGGCAAAAATATTACCCCATAATTGATTAAACGACAGATCATCAAAAAAGAAAAAAGATAAACCTAAAAGGAGTGTGAAAATTGTTATCCAATCATATGGATCTGGTTTTTCGTCAAGCATAACATAGCTTAAAATCGCTACATATAAAGGTGCCGTGTATTGAATGAGAATCACATTACCGGCAGAGGTAATTTTATTTGCAATAACAAAAAAAATTACCATTGATGCATAGGAGAGTCCACCAAAAATAGTGTTCTTATTGAACTGTATTTTTATTGATCTATTAAGTAATATCAAAATTAATAAAGCGATTCCACTACGCAGACCTGCAATTGAAAAAGGGGACCATGGAATTACTTTTACCATAAACCCGCCTGTGCTCCATAAAACTCCGGTGATTATTATTAATATGATTGCAGTTATTTTCTTCAATTTAATTTTTTAGGTATAGTAACAAGCAATGCTTGGGTTAATTATTATCAAAATAATAATATTTCAAAAAGCTACAGATTCAGAATTCCCCAAGTTAATGTTCCCAAAAATAAACTAATTATTTAGAGGAAATTAAAGTTTGATCAATATCGGCTCAAATTTTAATTTATTCTAATTTTATGATTTTGTTACTTTCGAGATAAAATCTATAAATTAACTAAAATCCTTGGATCGTAGCAGATTTTTTATATAATTGCCATACAATATGCCATCCGAGGATCACCATTAACATTGGTAAAACCCATGAAAATTCACCAGGGATTCCTAGAGCTGTCGGAGCAGTGACATGATGCTGATTATGCATGGTCCAAACTAGAGGAACAGACATATAAGTATTATGCTTAGATCGAAGTCCTGCCAAACCTAAAAGTGCTGCATCAGGAGCCTCTCCATTTTTGATAGCAGTGATAATTTTTTGTTGTGCAGGCCAAATTCGAAACCAAACATTAAAAGCCATATTTGTTCCAAATAAAGCACCTAGATGGATATTAACTGCTCTATATCCAAAACCTCCTAATTTTTGCATAGCAAAAACGTAACCGGTTAACAATAAGAAACTTAAGATAGTTACTGCTCTAACATTAGATGCTAATGAACTTTTATAAATAGCATCATATAGAAATACAGCTACAAAAGTAAATAACAAAAGGAAATGGATAGACATGTTTGCTGGTTCGCCTGTTAATTCATTAGAAGTAAAATTTTCTGGCATCATACCCCCTGCCCAGTATATCACATAAAGTAAAACGATTCCTGTGCCCCATGTCCATGCAGCTCCCATACGAAACCAGTACAAGGTTCTTGGCATTAATTCAGGCACAACTTTTCTTTTCGTATCACCATCCATTGTCGGTGCAAAAGCAGTATTTACAAAGTTGAAAAAGTATAAAAGACCAATCCACATTATACCAGCTATTACATGTAACCATTTAAAAATTGGATGAACAAGTTCCATAAAATATCCTCAGCTATGTTATAATTAAAAAAATATATGCCTGAATATATTATTGAGAAAAGTTTTTTACTAAGGCTTCTGAAAATAAATCGCGAAAATGATTAGGTAGTTCTATGCATAAACTGCTTTATTGCTAAAAGATAACCGTTTTTACCTTGCCCTACAATTTGCTTTAGACAAACATCCTTCAAAACTGAATTACGCCTGAATTCTTCTCTATCATATATGTCACTTAAATGAACTTCTATGGTATCTATTTTAATAGCACTTATTGCATCTCTGATTGCATAGGAATAGTGCGTATATGCCCCCGGATTTATTATAATTCCATCAAAATTATGTTCTAAAGATTCGTGAAGTTTATCAATAATCTCTCCTTCGTGATTTGTTTGAAACCATTCCAATGAATGATTTTCTATATTTACAGACGCCTCAATCCATTCTATTATATCATCTAGAGTTTCAATGCCATAAATATCTACTTCACGCCCTCCTAATAAGTTTAGATTAGGTCCATTAATAATTTGAATTTTCATTTAAATCTCCAACAAAGATTCAAAAATCATCTTCTCATCAACTTTCTCAGTAATGGAGGCATGGCCAATATCATTTAAATAGATAAATTTTAATTTTTTGTTTTCAAACTTTTTATCATTTTTTAAATATTTTAAAACTTCTTTCTTATCAAAGTTTTCTAATTTTGGCAATGGAAGTTTATAAATAGTTTCTTTTACCCTTCCATATTTCTCTTTATCGAGCATTTTTAATTTATAAGATATATATCCAGAACATATCATACCTAGTGCAACTGCCTCTCCATGCTTGACCTTTCCAAATTTAAAATATGCCTCTAGAGCATGTCCTACCGTATGTCCAAAATTTAAGATTTTTCTAATGCCTCTATCTCTCTCATCCTGAGATACAATAATAGCTTTTATTCTACAGCAATTTTCAATACATTTTTCAATCGGTATGTTGTCAATATCATCTAGCCATTTTGAAAGATCATCAAAAAACAGCTTATCAGCAATTAAACCATATTTGATAATCTCTCCAAAACCAGAAGTAATTTCTCTCTTAGGCAATGTTTTAAGTATGTTAGGATCAATATATACAGCCTTCGGCTGATTTATTGAACCTATCATATTTTTCCCAGACTCAATATTAATCCCAGTTTTTCCTCCAATCGAGGAATCAACCATTGATAACAAGGTAGTAGGTATCTGAACATAATTAACTCCTCGCATATAAACTGATGAAACGAACCCAGCAACATCACCAACAACGCCTCCACCCAATGCTATAATGTAAGTTTTTCTATCACATTCGTGAAGTATCATCTGATTAATGATTTTGCTAAATTCATCTAGGGATTTTGCGATCTCGCCATCGGGGACAACTATAGATTTACAATCGTAATTTAAATCAATAAGATTTCTCTGAATTTCATAA
>CACLYL010000043.1 GCA_902611135.1 uncultured Fidelibacterota bacterium
TTTGATCAGATGCCACAATTCTTTTTTTACTGGGTATGTTTTTTTTACCGTAACGTCCTTTTGCAAAGTCATGTAATCTTTGACCTAACTTTGCATCATCAATACCATAATCAAATCCAATCTCAGCGCCTTTATGACTCTTTATATGCTCAAACTCATCAAACAGTTTTCCTGTTAAAACTAAATTGACCGGATTGGTTTGTTTTGATAGTTGGTTTTTAGCCGCTTTACCAGCTGCTTTTTTTCGTGCATATTCTTTACTGTATGCTTTAAATGGTTTGCCCATTCTATTTAAACCAGATGCAAATTGTGCACGGTGCTGTTCAGCAATCTTTTTACTATGCTGATCCAGTTCTTTTTCAGCAAAGTCTAAAATTTTATTGAGAGCCTTGTCTACGTCCATAATATTGTTTAAGTGTCAGTGGTTTTTTGTATTTACCACTATCTTTTAATTTTTGTATTTGCGCTTGAGCTTCTTTCTTATTTGAGCGATCGGGCGACATCGGACTCCAGATGTGTCTGCAGTGAGGTCCTCCTCGATCAGTAATGCAGCCGGGAAATCTTGTGTCAATTTCTTTCCGGGTCATTGGTGCAGCTGCAATAATTTCTCGACACAGTAACCGTGTTTTAGAATCGAGTGGTCCAACGTAATGAAATTTTGTATTTGAGGGTAAATCTTCAGCCATTGTAAAGATCACTGATTGCTCAAAGTTTGTCACTGTATCCGCAACAATATTATCAATCTTTGCTTTACTAATTGTACTGGACCGGACAAAATCAGATTTAATTTCGGCCAGGGATTTATTTGCACGAATTCCCGTCATAATATCTTGTCGATAATTCTCTCCTAAATACTCAGAATATTTTAATAATGTGCTACGCTGCACATTGGATAGAGCCACTAACTGGTCCTCAGTTGCACTCCCAAAAAACCGCAAATCATCCAGAATACCCGTTGTTGTACCCACAGTGGAAGCCACTCCGGAAGCCATACGTAAATCTTCAGTAAAATAGGTCGCAACGTCCAACGCAGCGAGAAAAGCCAATATTTCAGCTGTAGTAAAATCGCTTTCTTGCATTTCTTGTATATCACCTAAAAACTCATCCTCTGCTGAATCTAAAGCGTTTAAATAATCATTAACCGCATCATCAATTATTGGCATCGTTTTGTAGTCTATTCAATAATCTATTTTGCGGAGTTTGGTCCTGTTGTCGCTCTGCTTGTAAGTTTTCAAATTCTTGGCGTTTAGACTCTGGCGCATCACTATTCATATAATCAAACCAATCCATCGGTGTTGCAAGGCCCCTTGAAAATCTCCATTCCCAGACCGCAATTTCTGATTGCGGATCTAATGCATAATTTGGTTCTAGAAAATCTACGGAATAGTCCGCACCAACATCTGTATTGGCTTCTACTTGCAATATCGCTCTGTCAACTTCATAACGTCTATGTTCCCATGGTCGCCACGTATCTTCAGTTTGTGCATCGCGTTCCATTGTGTTTTCTAACTCCATAATCGCAAGTGCAGCTGCCGAGCTTGCATTTCCAGAGTCATCTCTGGCATATTTAGCGCGTATATGATTGTTATTCAAACAAGATTCCACTAAAAAACGAGTCGCATCTACAATTTCAACTAAACTGCCACCAGCATTAGTTACTTTGAGTTCTGAATCTGTTGGTAAGTATAAAAGTTTGTCGGTTCCAATCTGAACGCGTGATGCGTCCTCAACATTGGTAATATATTTAATTCCCATTGCCCCGTAGCGGATAGCCAATTGTAACTCAAACTGAGCAACACAAACTGCTAAATCAACTGAAACAACATCCATTGCGCCGGATCCAGACCAGAAGTCTCTGATTGGCGGATGCCTGTGGCAAAATGTAACTGGTAATACTCCATATGGATTGCGATCTAATTCATTGACAGAAATTTTTTGACCATGTTCATCCAGTAAATAATGTTGTCCGGGTTGACCGGGTCTATCTGCGGTCCAAACTGCGTGCAGTGGCTTTTCCAAACGTGCCATACCTTGATACTCAATCGGATAACAAATACCTACTGGTTGGTCCCTACGATCCCCCGCAAGAAAAAGTGGTTCAAAATGTGCAAGACACTGGTATTCAATTTTCTGCATTTCTTCGTTCCACATCGATCGAAACGCCATTGTGCCCAGTAAAAAAGTAAGTCTTTCTAATTGCCTTCTTTCAGATTGCAATGAAAACTTATCTGTAAGATTTAAATAAGATTCTGATGCATTTAATTTTGGTGCACGTTTGTAAGTCATCCCGCGCAAATTGCAAACTCTTTTAGTCAGGTTTTGATTTAAAACAGGCGCTTGCCTTAATGTTTCTGGCGTGAAATAATCACGCACATATTCATCCATATTGATGCCTTCATAGAAGTCCATCATATAGTCGCGCTCCTTAGTGCGCTCATTCTCAATGTATTGCAAGTGATCTTTCAGCGCATCGGTGATCGCGCTTTGGGATAAGTCTTGTAAGATTACCAATTTATTAAACCTACTTTTCTACTAGTTATGCTAAATAGGTTACAAATTGCAAAACGAAGTGCGTCACATCCATGATCAAATCGGCCATCTTTTAGTGGCATCTCACGTAAATTTTGTTCTTCTCGATGTTTTGGATACCGGTAATTTTCATAACTTTCAATCGATGCTTTGCATCTAGGTGCTACAAAAAAATGTGCATCACCATTGACATCTTCAAACCAACGCCTTACGTGAGCAACACCATTAATCACATCACGACTTGCTTTATCTCTGCGGTGCTGAATTCGCATTCCTAATCTGGAAAACACATAAAAGTCACTGACTCCTGTATGCATGGATACCCCTACACCAGCCGGATCCGCAAAATAAGCTGTCACTGGATACGGTAATGATTTGACTAGTTTTGCTAGGTCCTCAGTTTTAGTGTCGGATAATGCGATTTCATCAATCTGGTATATATCTGCTAAACCTTTTTCACGCATTCGAGTTTGAAGCACTACACAGTGACTTTTCCGATAGCCAAAATCAATTCCAACATATACCGGTAGGTTTTTATCGTACTTTAAATTCTTCTTTATATGTATACTACGCGAAAATGGTAGGACCTTCCCACTAAACGAGGTGAAATCTGCTCCGATTTCTTGGCGAAAAGTTTCTTTTGTTAGCGTTGCTTTTAATTGTTCTAAGTCGTCCTTAAAAAATGGACTCTCCCAGCTAGGGACTTGCCAACTTTCCCAATCTGGGTATTTTGGGTCTTGCCCTAAACGGAATAAAAACTCAAAATAATTAAAACCTCTTGGTGTCGAACAAAACAAGGCCCAACCTTGCCGGTCAGCTAATGTAGGGCGCACATACATTTCATATGTTTGTTGCGGTATGATGGCCATCTCGTCTACGACCAAATAATCAATTCCTTCGCCAGTTGTTTTTCTTCCCCCCCAGCCTTAGACTAGGGGGGAAGCTACCTATAAGACTTTCCGGCGAGTCAGCTGACTTCACCGATAGTTCAGAATGTAAACCAGCTAGGCGCAAAAAATATAAATCGCCGTTAACTTCTTTTTTAGTTTCAACTGGTAATCGTAATTCGTGAAATACAATTCGCTTAACTTCTCTGGCAATCTTTTGACCCAACGAATAATTCGGTGCAAGAATCCAGCCGCGTGTTTTTGGAGTTAATAACCATGGAATAATTTCATGCGCGGCCATCCACGATTTACCGCTACGTCTACCCATGTTTAATACGCGAAAACGCGCTGTTGAATTATGACACGCCGCTTGTTGTGGGGTCGGTTGATAACCCAAGAGCTTGAAAAGCTTCTGCTTGTTCAGTACCTGTTTGATCATAAGGATTTTCTTCAAAACCACATTCTTTTAATATGGTTTCTAAATTGCCTGTAAGGTCCACTGCGGTCTTGTCGCTCATTCCTAAAAAATTCTTAGCCAAGAAGATACTCGCACTAGTGTTTTGGCACTCAAGACTCATCTTGATTAGGTTTTTCCTCAAATTTAGCTTAAGTCCCTCGAGTCCAGCTTCAAACTCTGCTTTGTATTTTTTACGAATTAAACTTTCATCGCACTGGAAATATTTACCAATATCAACTACCGTACAGCCAAAGCTTGCTAGCATTTTTACTTGGTTACCATCTATATCTTTTTTCTTACTCATCACCTATTGCTCTATTAGTTGACATAATCGCCTTGGTACACTTTGCAAGGCATCTGCGCCAGTAAGTCTTGGCGCTACTTACGCTGATTCCCAAAGCGTCTGCAATAACTGGAAATGTGTGTTTTAAGGTCCGTAATTCCAGAACGGTTAGCTCTCTTTCGCTAAGTTGATCGTAAATATCATGCGCTGCTAGCTGAAGCCAACGGCGTTCTTTCGGGAGCAATCCGCTGCGAAATATCGCTAGTTTTTCCGTGAATTCTTCTCGCTGGTCAATCGCATCAGCTAAGATCTCGGAATCCTCGTTTGAAAGCGTATGCCAATTAGTGTTCATTATACGTAGTGATAAACTACAACGCAGATAGTGTTGACAAAAAGGAATAAAAAAAATTTAAGAGACAGTACGTATGCGAGTCGTTTTCCAGCCTTGTTGTCCGTTTTTTGGTGACATATTTAAACGTATTTCTGGGGCAGTGGGTTGTTGTTCCACTGGTTCCCAGAGGGTGACAAATTGCACCGGGAAAAATAGGGAAAAATACGAGAAAATTGGACCAGATCCGCAGCAAGTTTTTTTGTTCAACTCAGCGCCGGGAATGCTATTTAATGAGTGTTGACAAATCAGATAGAATTCATTAGACTACACAATATATATGTTTTTAAATAACAACAACAACAGCGACCACGGTCGCAAGGAGCAATAAGATGAGTAAAAATAGCAACTTAGAAAACAAAATAACACCGGAGTTAATGAACCAAGCTTTACGGATCATTAACGAAGCTTGGGTATCAATGACCGGCGACGATTTCGCAAGATTTTGCCTAGATAGTGACCCAAACGGACCAAGTAAAAACTGGATAAATGAAAACTTTAGACGTTTTCAAAATGATTTAGGCGGCCAGATTAACAAGACCAGCGGCGACTATATGCAAAAGCTAGCCGCTGGATTAGTGAAATTTTATGATAAGCAAACCGCGGCCCGTACATATTACATATTAGCTGTCAATTATGGTTACGGCTACGGCGTTGAATTCGGATCTTATGACAAACTAGAAACGGTTTTAGAACACCAATGTAATAAAAGTTATTACGCATTTGCAAAGCATAGAGTTATAAAAACAACTGACAACCAGACAGCAATTGACGCGGCAATTAACCAACTAAATAAGGAGCAATAGAAAACAATGAAACAAAAGACACAAAAAACCATTAAGAAAAAACCGGAAACATGGCAAACAGTGACAAAATACATAAAGTTAGTTATTGACAAGCACGCCAAAGATAGCTGGCACGAAGGCGCACGCGAAACAGTATTTAAGAACTTAGACGCAATGGCCAAAGTGGCTCAAATAACCGTAGATGTAGCGCAAAAGTTAGAACTAAAAGACAATGAAATATTAACACCGGAGAAATAAAACCCATGAAACAGAAGACAAAACAAACCACAATGAAATACAGCTTTTTAAACCAAATAGCACGGAACATATTAAGCGCTAATTTTAAGCAGCGCGAGATATTGCACCAGCTTAAAAGATTGATCACGAAAGCGGCCTATTTAGGCCGGCCGCAATATGAAACGGCGGCGCGAAAGCTGTTTAAATTCTTTAGCTTAAACCTTAATGAAATCAGTATTGAAAAACTACCGCAAAAAGTTTTTACAATTGGAAACGCTAAACTACCGTTTTTAAACTGGTCCAGTTTACCCGGCTTCAATTGTCCCGGCGCTGGTACGTGTTTCTTTTGGATTAAAAAAGCGGCTGGAACGTTTGGCGGCTGGTGTTACTCGTTTAAGGGTTGGCGCAATGCGTACCCTTTTACGCGTCAATTATTGAGCACTATGCTAGAACGCGGCCCAGTGTACCGCTTGTTAATCGCTGCGGAGTTAAGGCGCATTTTAAACACTAGAAAATTTAAAGATCTAGCCGCGGTCCCGTTCCGCTTATACGTTGACGGCGACTTCCCAAACGTTGAAATTTTACGGTTTTGGATGGATACATTAAAGCGGTTCCCGCAGATTCGCGCTTATGGCTACAGCAAAAGCTTAAATCTGTTTTTAGAACTGGATAGCACCGGCTACCAGTGGCCCAAAAACTACGCACTAAACTTAAGCGGCGGCGGTATCTATGAAAACACCAGAACGGCCCTAAAAGTTAAAAATTTGCCTATATATCGCGGCGAATTTGTACCGGTCAAAGTATCTAGGCAATGTCTTGAAAACTGGCAAAAACAAACCTTAACCAAAGCGGACCGCCGCGAATTGCGTTCAAAAATGCCGCACCAAAAAGTGTTCATTTGTCCGAAATATTGCGGATCCTGTACACTTATAAAAGATAATCCGCACGCGTGCGGTAACCGCGACCAGTTCAAAAATATTAAGATCATTTTACCGGTGCATTAAATGAACGAATTGATTTATTACATATTCTATTTTGTATTAGGTCTTTTGATCTGGTACGGAATGGACAAACTAGACTAAATAAGGAGTTAAAAAAATGCGAAAAAATAAAAATATTTTTGGCGGCTATCTTGTCAAATCTGGAATAAATCCAGATGATAAAAATGTTCGCTATTGTAAAAAATACGGTTGGATACGTTTAAATGGTAATGAAGTTCAAATTTTAGACTACTGTCATAAAATTGATAACTTTAAAATTATTGACTATAAAAGTTATACAGATCTGTATAAAAAATAACATATAACAGCGCAAAAAAAGACCCGCATTTATTGCGGGTTTTTTTTTGGTCCATAACTAAGCCGCAGCAAGAGATCCGGCGAAATACGCGCAATATGAGCGCCGTTTTTAACTCATTCCGTAAACATTCCGTAAAATACGCAGTTTTTGCGCTTTGTCCCGCCGGCGGCGTTTGGGTTTACCGAGTATAAAACGGCGTTTTTTAGTGTTGTTTTGTTCCTGGTGCTTGGATTAAATGCGCAAGTTTACAAGCTGCTAAACATTTGGCCAAATTTACGCGGGTTTTTTAGCGGATAGTTGCGGAGCTCATGCGCTATTTTTTAACTTGTTTTTGATCGCTGGTTTTTGATTTTTTTTTTGAAATTTACGCGAGTTTTTGCGCTAAAAAATTGATGATTTTTGACGTTGATTTATGCAAAAAAAATGTGATTTTTTTGAAAATTTTTGATTTTTTTTTGAAAAAAAATTATTTTTTATTTCTCGTCCAGCGCATTTTTATATTTTGGCTGGACCATATTTTTTTATCATGCGATTGCGCCACGCGAGTTTTTGTCTGGCAAAAAGTTTGACAAAACAATGTTGATGATGTTTAATATTTAAATCGTGATACCAATCTAAAACGTGGCTGCATAAAACCTCATCATCTTGCTTAAACGCAAAGTAACAACTTTTATCTGCGTTATAAGATAATGGGCATTTTACCTCATTTTCCATAGACGCGCCGTAGAAGTAAAAAAAGTAAAATAAGTAAAATACCCCTCGGTAACCTTGTTCTACTTTGCGCTAGTATGGTAAAATAGTTTTTTACTTTTTTTACTTTTTTTACTTTATAGGTCCGCATGGTTATTTTACAAATTGTTCCAGTTCATTTTCTAACTTAATATAATGACCGCGTTCAACTTTACTAATGTATCCAAGTTTCTCCAGCTTCTCGAGCCAGCTGTATACTGATTTTAAACTGGTAATATTTAATACTTCATTTAGTGCATCAGCCATATCTTTATATGTAAAATTTGCACCTTGAGTTTCCAGTGCTTTTAGCACCCGATCTTCTTCACTTTCTTCTTGATCTTGATACCAGTACATTTCATTTTTTGGTAGCGGTTTGCGATATTCAAAATGCAGCTGCTCATCATCTGTATTTAAAAAGATTCCAAGCGGTACATTGTGAAATTGATTATGCGTTCTTATCTTTGTGATCTTAAACACTTTTAATTGTTTGTGTCGTCCAGTATTAGCTACCTGTATTAAATTATCTAAAAAATTGACAAAATAAGAGCCGCCGTAAACCATGCCATGGTCCAATGGCCGTTTATCCTCTTGCTTTTTATGATGTGATACCAAGAGCCAAGCGCATTTATATTCATCCCGCAACTGGTCAATTCGACTCATTAACTGTGTTAACTCAGAATTCTTAGCTGTGTCTGCGGATGTACTGGTGTAAATATTGTCAATGACCACAACATCATACGGTGGATCCGCTGCGGTTAGGTTGCCTTCAATCTTATCATACTGGTCCGCAAAGATCTGCTCATTTTCAACACTGGTAATCCGCAGATTATCAATATAATTTTGTCGTCTGCTTGGATATTTTGTTAGCATTTCTTTTGCTAAAGGTGCAAGCCGATCAGAGATCATTGCATCCAGCATT
>CACLYL010000044.1 GCA_902611135.1 uncultured Fidelibacterota bacterium
TTTAACTATTAATTCTGCTGTCCTTCCGGAATAAAATCCATCACGACCAAATTTTAATATTCGTTTTAGAGTCTTTGCTAAATCCTCTTGGATCAATAGATCTCCTTTTCTCCACTCCTTTTTATCTTTTCTGATAAAAATTTCGGATGCTGCTTTATTTCTATCAAATAACTCTCTATAGTTATTGAAACGATTTGCTTCATAAAAGGATAATTTAAACCCTTTTTCTGCTAATTTTATTGCAGGTAAAAGAACATCTCTCAATGAAACGCTGCCTGAACCATAGTCATAGAATACTCTTAATAATCCATCAACAGTCCCAGGGACTCCGCTACTTGCGCGAGTACCTAATGACATACCTGGAATAATATCACCATCAGAGTTTAAAAACATATCTCTTTTACTTTTTTTTGGTGCAGCTTCTCTGTGATCTAAAGTAAAACTAGCACCACTAGCCATTTTGGCAACTAGAAATCCGCCACCCCCAATGTTTCCATTCCCAGAGGATGTTACAGCTAAAGCAAAACCAACAGCTACTGCTGCATCTATTGCATTACCACCCTTTTTTAGAATGTTAACTCCAACTAATGAGGCTTCATTACTTGTAGTTACCACCATTCCATTTTTCCCATAGATAGGATCCTCACTCGCAGAATAAATTAAGTTGTGTACTAGGAAAAGTATTATAGAACAAAATTTTTTTATGGAGGATATTTTATGTGCTTTCATTTAAAATATCCACTAAATTTTCTGTTAGCATTCTTTCCTGTCTTTGAGTGTCTCTAAATCGAATCGTTACAGTGTTATCTTCTAATGTTTGATGGTCAATTGTAATTCCGAAAGGAGTCCCTGCTTCATCTTGCCTGTAATATCTTTTCCCAATAGACCCCTGCTGATCAAATATAACTTTAAATTTTGATTTTAAAATATCCATAATTTTCCTAGCTTTTTCAGGCAAGCCATCTTTCTTTGTTAATGGGCAAATAGCAGCTTTAATTGGAGCTATTTTAGGCGAAAGCTTTAGAACAATTCGGTTGTTTTCTTTATCATCCCAATAGGCGTTTGTAAGAACGGTCAAAAGCATTCGGTTTAGACCGGCAGATGTTTCGATGATATAAGGTAAATAACGTTCATTTTTTTGTTGGTCAAAATATGACATCTTCTTTCCAGAAAACTTTTCATGTTGAGATAAATCAAAATTTGTTCTATTGTGTACTCCTTCAATTTCAGACCATCCAAAAGGAAATTTATATTCAATATCACATGCTTCTTTTGCATAGTGGGCAAGGTCATCCTCTCCATGTTTGTAAAATCTTAATGAAGACTTATCAATATTTAAAAAATCAACGTAAAAAGCCATTCGCTTTTCTTTCCATTCTTGAAAAATTTTATCGTCAGACCCCGGTTTGACAAAGTATTGCATTTCTAATTGTTCAAATTCTCTGGTTCTAAAGATAAAGTTTCTCGCAATTATTTCATTCCGAAAAGCTTTTCCAATTTGAGCGATACCAAAAGGCACTTTTAATCTCATAGCGCCTTGGACCAGCAAATAGTTAACATATATTCCCTGGGCGGTTTCTGGTCTTAGATAGGCTTCTGTACCTTTTTCTGCAACTGGACCTATATTTGTTTTAAACATGAGATTAAATTGTCTTGGCTCTGTTAAACTTCCAACCGTACCACATCTGGGACATTGTATATCTTTCCAGATAGTACTTTTACTGTCTTTTTCAAATTCATCTGATCTAAAACGAGCTTTACAATGTTTACAATCAATTAAAGGATCATTAAAAGCATTTACATGGCCAGATGCTTCCCAGATTTTTGGGTGCATTAGTATGCCACTATCTAATCCTACAATATTTTCATGTGCATGTGTCATTTCACGCCACCATAATTGGGATATTTGATTTTTTAGTTCAATACCTAATGGCCCATAATCATATATCGCAGAAAATCCTCCATATATTTCGGAGCTTTGAAAGATAAATCCCCTTCTTTTACATAATGAAACGACTTTTTCTATGCTACTATCCATAATTATTAAACTTCAGTTTGTTGTTTAGCAAAAAATAGAGCGATGAAGAAAATTCCACCAATAAAAATTAAAACCGGTACAATCCAAACCATAACATTGAAACCCTCAGCTTTTGGTACTGCCAGGACCCTAGGTCCATGAATTTCAACGAAATAATTCAGTATTTCATCTTTGTCTAAACCAGATTGAATTAACTCTTTAATTTTTTCTTCCATTTCTGGATTATGATCAAGGTCGTAAATTGTTCCCGCCCAGCAACAGGGTGAAATCAGGCTCTGTTTTATATCTTTTTCTAGCGCCTCATTACCGTTTAAAATTATAATAAAAGTCAAAAAGAAAAGGATTTTAAATTTTGAGTTCACTTTGTCTTTCGCCTTTTCTTTTTTACTGGATTTTTATATTTCTTATTTATTAATTCAATGGACTGTTCTAAAGAAATAGTATCAGGTGTAAATTCTCCGCGAAGTGAAACATTTACTTTTCCATCCGTTATGTAAGGACCAAATCTGCCGTCTTTTACGACTATCGTTTTGTTGGATTCAGAGTTTATTCCAATTGTTCTAATTTCTTGACTTTTTTTATTGCGATTAGCAAGCAAATTAATTGATTTTTCTACTGTTATATCCAGAGGCGTCTCGGGTCCTTTTATGCTTGCGTTTTGTTTTCCACATCTAATGTATGGTCCAAATCTACCATAATCAGCAGTTATGTCTTCATTAGTCTCCGGATTTTTCCCTATTAATCTAGGCAGAGAGAGGAGCTTTAATGCATATTCTAAATTCACATCTTCTAGAGGGAACTGTTTAGGTATTCCTTTTCGCTTCGAAGATTCTCCTAACTGAACATAATATCCGTAAGGTCCCTTTTTGATCCATACTGAATCTTTTGACTCTGGATCAATTCCAACAGGTTCATCTTTTTCAATGTCACTTTTAAATAAATCTTCAATAACCTCTACGGTTAGATCTCCCAAGTAGACGTTTTCAGGAATCGATTTGGTTGAATCCTCTCTAATGAGATATGGACCAAATTTACCAACCCTTCCTTTGGTCGAATCTGAAATCTTTTTAGGAATTTCAATTGTACATGCTAAACTAATATCTACTTCTTCCTCGAGCATTTTCTCAAGACCTTTTGAATGATCTCCTCCAAAATAAAATTTCCTAATAAAGGGGATTGATTTAATTTCTCCACGAGAAATCTCATCTAGTCCATTCTCCATTTTAGCTGTGAATGTTCTATCAACTAAGTTTGAATAATGATTTTCTAGTAATTGTGTAACTGCTAAACCTAAAAAAGTAGGGGAAAGTTTTGAAGATTTTCTCTCTACATATTTTCTGCTTACTATCGTCGCAATTATAGATGCAAAGGTCGAAGGACGTCCTATCCCGTTCTGTTCAAGAGACTTAATCAGTGAAGCTTCGGTAAATCGAGCAGGTGGTTTCGTTTTATGAATTTCAGTTTTTAAATTATCACATATCAATTTATCATTTTCCTTTAGATCAGGAATCACTTTTTCATTGTTACCCTCACTGTTGCTTTCAATGTATGCCTTCATATAGCCAGGAAAGACAATGACTTGGCCTCCCGTTTTAAATTCAGCTTTTTGGTTTACAATTAAAATAGATGTTTGCTTTAACATTGCGGGCTTCATTTGGCTAGCAATTGTTCTTTTCCATATAAGTTCATACAGTTTGGCAGCTTCTTTATTAATGGTCTTTTCTACTTGTTGGACAGATCTAAAAGTATTATGTGCGGGACGTATGGCTTCATGTGCTTCTTGAGCATTTTTTACTTTAGTAGCGTAGTTATTTTGACTTTTTGGAAGATATTCGACGCCGTAACTATTCTTAATAATATTTCTTGATGCTTTAATAGCCTCTTTTGATAAATTTGTTGAGTCAGTTCTCATATAAGTAATAAAGCCATTTTCATATAGTTTTTGGGCAGTACTCATTGTTTGTCGAGGTGAACTTTTTAATTTACTTGCGGCTTCTTGTTGCAGGGTACTAGTCGTAAAAGGTGGCTTTGGATTTGATGTTCTTGGCTTTTCTACTACACTTGAAACATGCCAACTGCCTGAACTTAATTCTTTTAGTAATGATTCAGCTTGGGTTTCAGAGAGTTGTAAAGAATTGTTGTTTCTTTTAATACCTGTTTTTGAATCAAAGTCATTACTTGAGCAAACTTTAGCCCCGTTTAGTTTTACCAGATTGGCATCAAATTTTGGACTGGGGAAATTTTTTGAAAGAGTAGCCTTTAGATTGTGGTAAACAGATCTCTGGAATCTTGCTCTCAGTCGATCTCTATCGACAACTAACTTCACAGCTGCTGATTGAACTCTTCCAGCTGATAAGGTTGTAGATACAAATTTCATATTACTTTGAAGAGTGGCCCACAGTACAGGTGACACTTTATAACCAACTAATCTATCTATAATTCTTCTTGCTGTTTGAGCCTCCACGAGATTAGTGTTAATTTTTCGAAAATTCTTAATTCCATCAAGGATTCCAGCTTTAGTTATTTCTGTAAATTGAACCCTTTCCAGTTTTTCTTTAGGAATTTCTGTTGCTAAATGTGCAGCAATTGCCTCGCCTTCTCTATCAGGGTCTGTGGCAATTAAAACACGATCAGCAACATTAGATTTTTTCTTTAAGGTACTAATGAACTTTTTTTTATCAGGAAGAACATCTAGTTCAATTTTGAATTCATTTTCTATATCGATTCCTAGTTTCTTTTTAGGAAGATCTTTCACATGTCCAACACATGATATTACATCATAATCATTGCCAAGGTGTTTTTGGATGGTTTTTACTTTGGTTGGTGATTCTACAATAAGTAATGATTTACGATTCATTCAATTAAAATCCTAATTTTATAGCATACAAAATCTAGCTATTGATTTTGAAATTAAAAAAATCAAATAAATCAGATTGATTATAAGAGTACTGGACCTTCTTTTGCAAATCTTTGATTGTTACTTTTTTATGGGCAAGTTCTTCTTGCCCGATAATTAGTACGTAACGGACTTTAAATCTATTTGCTTCTCTCATTTGAGCCTTTAAGCTTCTTCTTAAAAGGTCAAATACTACAATGTAGTTTTTTTCTCTAAGTTTTTTAGAAAGAGATAGCATTACTTGGATTGCATTTTGTTCAATGCAAATAAAGTAAATGTCAGGTGTATGCTTTTTAAAATTATATTTTTCAGCCTCCAAAATAAGTAAAAGGCGTTCAATTCCAGCTGCGAAACCTATTCCAGGAACGACTTTACCTCCTAAGTCTTGAACTAAATTATCATATCTTCCACCACCAAGAAGAGCGTCCTGAGCACCAAGAGAATTTGATGTAAATTCAAAAACAGTTCTGGTATAATAATCTAAGCCCCTAACAAGTCCCAGGTCGATATTATAGGGAATATTTAAGCAACCTAGAAACTTTAAAATTGTTTGAAAGTGGGTTTTATCTTCGTTTGTATAGTAATCAGAAATCTTTGGAGCGTCTGATAGAATTGTTATCTCTTTTGGATTTTTAGTATCCAAGATTCTCAATGGATTCTTTTCAAACCGGACTTTACTTACCTCAGATAGTAAATTAAAGTTCGGTTTGATAAAATCGAGTAATGCTTTTCGGTAATTTTTCCTGCATTCGTTTGATCCAATACTATTTATTTTTAACTGAACTTTATTACTGATACCAAGCAATGATAATAGATGCCATGCAATAGAAATAATCTCCACATCCTGTTCTGGATTTTCAGACCCAAATGCTTCAACTCCAAACTGGTGAAATTGACGTTGCCTTCCTTTTTGGGGACGTTCCCTCCTAAATAATGGACCCATATAAAATAGTCTTTGGGAGCTTGATTGATTTTTAAGATTGTGTTGGATATAAGACCTTACAACAGATGCGGTTAATTCTGGGCGTAATGTTAAATTAGATCCATCTCTGTCTTGCCAGCTGTACATCTCTTTTGATACTATATCCGTAACTTCACCGATTCCTCTCAAAAAAAGATTAGTTTTTTCAAATATAGGTGTTCTTATTTCCTTAAAGCCAAACAAGTCGCATGTTTTATAAATAATATCTTCTAGATCTTTCCATTTTTCAGATTCATATGGAAGAATGTCATGTGTGCCTTTAATTGATTGAATCTTATCCATTTATTTCCCTCCAATAATTGATTTAGTTATCATCAGAGCTTCCTCATAAGATTTCTTTGGAACGTAAATTTTTATGAAATCACCAGCAGTATTTATTCCTTGGATGCCATATGCTGAGGAGGTCCAGTTTGCTTTTTTATAATAGGGGATTCCCTTCTCATCAAATATTTCTGTAATCATGTCCGAATACACTTTACCTTCAAAATAAGGTAATGCAATCCATTTCATTTCAGGAATTGGCATGTCAAGTAAGGAAGCCTCAACAAGAGGTTTATCACAATCACCGCATAGCTCAACACTAGTGAAATATTCAGCATAACAGTCAGGACAAATCATATTCAATTGATTTTTCTTTTTCTAACATTTGTATGTTCATCTTCTATAAGCCAGCACCTGAATATATGCCCCCTTTTTTCTCTACTTTAATATCCTGTAGGGTTGGGGATTTAACGTTTAACTTAAAATTAACACCTTGACCATATCCAGTTGGAGTCCAATTTAACGATAACTCCCAACAATGTAAATCACGATAAATTGAAATAGAATGATTAGTTAATTCTTTTTCAATTAAATCAAATCTTGCTCTATATGATGCTTTCCATTTTTCTGTAAGTCTAATTGAAGAGTTTGTATTCATCCAGAAATTCTTTGAAATATTATCAGGGTTATTTGCTGAGTGTGAATAGGAAATGTTAAAATTGGTTGTCCAAAGTTGTTTTGCTCTCATACTTTTACTTTGAAGCAAATTACCATCCGTAAACTTATTTTCTTCAATGTCGATTGAAGTATCAAGTGAATCTAATTCTTCAGTTATTCCTTTATCTAACCCTGGACCCCACTTATCACCTGAAATTTTAAAGCTAGTAGAAAAGCGAGCATTTACTAAGCGGGGCATTATCAGTCCATCAGAATTTTTGATTAAATGCCTAGTTCGTCTATTGGTTTGTGTATTGTATTCATAGAAGTCATGCGTAAGGCTTACATCCAAATTTACTTTTTTTGCTAATTTTGATCTTAATGATGATCTAAGGTTCGAGAGGTTTAGCGAGTCTGCCGCAAAATTGTAACTTGTATTTAATTTCCAATTTAAGAGGTCAATCTTGTTTTCTGAACTATCCTTTTCTACTTTGGCTTGAAAAACATTATTTAATCCTAGGTTTATTGCTTTTTGCTCAGATCTTGGAGTTCCTCCAGCCAATGAACCCTTATATTTGTCAAAATAATATATTTCGCCACTTGAGTCGTCATTAGCAACTGAAAAATAATTTAAATTTTTACCAAAAAGAGGTTTAGAAAAATCAGGAGTCCATGAGTAACTAATTGAAGGTGATATAACGTGCCTAATTGCTTTTATATTCCCGAATGGAATGGGAATGATTCCATAGATCTGTGTATTTGAACTCAAAGAAAATGACCCTGTGGTTCTGAAAGCGTAATTGTTTTGTTCAATTTCTTTGAAGGTTTTTGTAGAATCGATGAATTCTCCAGTTTTATACCTATTAACCCATGCAGATTTCAAATTTAGACTGGGATTAAGTGCAATATATTTGAAGATTT
>CACLYL010000045.1 GCA_902611135.1 uncultured Fidelibacterota bacterium
AACTTACTTTTTGGAGTTGATAAAGCAGGAACAACGGCAGCCAAATTCTTATCGATAGGAGTGGGTTCTAATGCAGTTGGTATGGGAGGATCCTACACATCCATTGCAGATGATGCAACAGCGATGTATTGGAATCCTGCAGGTTTAAGTTTTCATCAAACAAAAGAGGTATACTTTAATCATTCTAATTGGATAGCAGACATATCATTTGACTATTCTGGAATTACTATTCCAATAGATAATAAATCTTCTTTGGGATTTAATATTACCTCTGTTACAATGGATGAAATGGAAGTCACACGATATGGAAATGAAAATACAGGAGAAACCTATAGTGCTGCAGATTTTGCATTTGGCTCAACCTATTCAATGAGTCTAACTGATCGATTTTCAGTAGGCATAAATGGAAAATATATTCAACAAAGTATATCTAATAGCCATGCGAGAGGCTTTGCATTAGATCTGGGGACTTTGTTTGATACCCCATTCGGATTTAGGTTGGGAACAAGTATCAGCAATTTTGGCCCTAAACTAAAAATGACTGGAGACGATCTACTAATTGGAGCTGATGTCGATGAAAATATGGAGGGAAATAATGAAAGCGTGACTAGTACCTTGTCAACCGATTTTTTCGATCTCCCTCTGGTTTTAAGAATAGGAATTTCTGATCAGTTTAAATTTGGGAATCAGCATAGTATCACATTTTCTATGGATGCTGTTAGTCCAAATGATAATGCAAACTATCTTAACGCAGGTATAAAAATGAATATTCTAAATGGTTTAATTACACTTTATGGAGGTTTAAATAGTCTTCTCTTGGAGAATGCTGAAAGTGAGTTTTGCTTTGGAGGGGGGCTGAGAATACCACAAATTTTGAATAATGCTTTATCGATTAATTACACCCATGAGGAGATGAAGTTTTTAGGCAACTCTCAGCAAATAAGTATTTCTTTTAAATACTAAAACCTTTTTCAAATGAAAAGTTTTATTGGAATGAGTAAACTGATATTTTTATGTTCGATTTTTTTCTGCGCGTGTAACCAACCGCAATTTATGTTTGATAAATCAAGCCTGAATAGAATTGTGACTCAATATGTACAGAATAATTCTCATCCGTTTATTGCAATGAGAATGGAGAATGGCAAGGGAATACCAATATATAACTATACATCTATTAATCAGACCTTTTTACCTAATCATATTATTGATGAAAATAGTTTAATGAGAATATGGTCAATGAGCAAAATAGTTACCGTTTCATTGTTTATGGATCTTGTTGAAGACAATATTGTTCATCTAGATGAACCTGTAACAAAATATATTCCTGAATTTTCTAATCTATATTTTGCTACTGACTCTAAAGGTGTAGCTCTTACTTTAACAGACTCTATGAAAAATGTTTGCCCTTATGAATTAAGACCAAACAAAACAAAAATGATGATAAGGCATCTCATTAATCATGAAGCTGGATTTTATTATGCGACGACCCAAAATAAATGCATTAATTCAGCAGTAGCTAAAGTAAATTTGCCTAAAGCCGAAAACAGCAACGATCTAATTAATCGAATCGCAAAGTTACCATTAATACAAGAACCTGGCGATTTTCATTTTTATGGTACAAATACTACTATCTTAGGTTTGGTCGCTGAGAGGGCAACTGGAATAAGTTTAAATAAACTGGTCTCAAATAGGATGACTAAGCTGGTTGGTATTTCTGGGTTAAAATACAATTTGGAGAACAATGAAAGCCTACTCCCAAGATTTTCAGGTAAAAATGATACGTTAAGATTTGCAAAAGATGGAGACTTTGATATTTTTGGACCTGATTTCCCTTCAAACAAAGCAGATAATAAAATTTTCCTTGGAGGGGAAGGTATGATTGCTACTGCTAATGGTTACTGTGATTTTCTTAGAATGCTCATGAACAAAGGGAAATTAAATGATAGGCAGTTTTTAAATCAGGAGACCATTGAAGAGATAACAAGTCCTCATACTCAACTTGAAAATAAATGGGGATATAATGGTTATAACCTCTGGGTAACCTCGGATACATTAAAAATACTCGGCATTGGAGATAGTGGTTTATGGCAAGGTGGCGGATATGAGGGCACAGAATTCTGGATAGATAGCAAAAGAGGTTTTGTCGGAATTAAAATGTCTCAATTGCACCCAATTCCTAAATCAGGACATGAGTTTTATGATGAATTTAGAGGTGAGGTATATAGACAAATTTTTGCCTATGAAAATAAATATGGTCGAAAAGTATACTTTTAAATTTTACATTGCAGTATGCACGGTATGTCTAAGCTTTTTCCAATCCTGTAATAGTGGAAAAAAATCAAAGGTAAATCTTGATCCAGATCCATTAAATCAAATACTGGATAATTATGTAAATGATGGCACTTGGCCCTTTTTATACTCTAAAATTGAGGATGGTTTTACGGGAAGAGTAGTATATGAGCATCTGGCAATAAATAAAGAATTTTTTCCAAATCTATTTATTGATGGTAATACTTGGATGAGGATTTGGTCCATGAGTAAGTTAATAACAATTACAATTGCAATGGATCTTGTTGAGGATGGATTGATAACATTAAAAGATCCGGTGTCGAATTATATTCCAGAATTTACTGATTTAATGGTAGCAATTGATAAGGATGGTGAGAGTATTGCCTCCTCAAGGTTGACTAACTTTGATTGTCCGCATAATATCATAGAGTCAGATTCGATTATGATAATTAATCACCTATTAAATCATAGAGCAGGCTTCTATTATGCTTTAACCCCATCGAAGTGCTTGAATTTTCAGATCGCATCCAAAAAAATATTAAATTCAAAGAATGGGGAGGAACTTATCGAGATACTGTCCAGCCTTCCATTAATTCAGCAACCAGGAGAAAGTTATTTTTATGGACTGAACACTACTGTTCTAGGATTAGTTCTAGAGCGAGCTACTGGAAAATCATTAAATGATCTCTTTAAAGAACGGATTGGAGATGCTTATGGTATCAAAGGCTTAAGCTATGTCAAACCCAACGATATAAAACTAATCCCAGGATATACGGGAAGAGACGGGGTTTTAAGAGAAGTTCGTGATGGAGAGCTTGATATTTTTGGAGGTGATGTGCCTAGATACTATCCGGAAGATAAATTATTTCTAGGAGGAGAGGGAATGCTCGGAACAGCGAATGGATATATTGAGTTCATGCGCTATTTATTTTTTAAAAACCAAGATTCATTCTTAAACAAAAATACTATTAAAATGATGTTCTCTGAGCCAAATGTTGAAAAAAATGACTATGGATATAATACCGGATTTGGTATGTATTTAACTAGCAAAACACATGAGTATGAAAAGGACATATTGAGAGTTGGGGGTTATGAAAAAACAGGATCTTGGGTGGATAGAAAAAATAATTTAATTGGTGTGCTTTTTTCTCAAGCAAATGAAACAAGAGATAAGGAAGGACTTGCGAATCGGATGGAGCAAGATTTTAAAAAGGAACTATATAGACAGTTAAATAAATAAATTAAAAGGAGTAGGTAGATTACATGAAAAAATCAATAATAATAATAATGTTTCAAATTATGGTGTGCTTAAATGCAAAAGAAGGGTTTTATATCAACCCGGTTATATCTGGAGCCCACCCAGATCCTTCAATATGTAGAGTGGGTGATGATTTTTATATTGTCAATTCTTCTTTTGAGTACTTTCCAGGACTACCAATTCATCATAGCAAAGATCTTGTTAATTGGGAATTAATAGGACATGGATTACATAGAGAAGATCAATGTAATGGAGAGATGGATCTTGTGGATGTACAATCAGATGGTGGTATACATGCCCCTACAATACGTTATCACAAAGGTAAATTTTATATCATCACCACCAATGTATATAATTCAGGAGATGGAAAACCAGGTCTTATGCGTAACTTTATCATTACAGCTGAAAATCCATCCGGTCCATGGTCTAATCCACATATTATTGAAGGTGCACCTGGGATAGATCCAGATATATTTTTTGATAGTGACGGCAAAGTATACTTTATAGGTACCCATAACCCTGGAGATATGAACTCAAATGGAATCGGTGAAATCTGGGTCCAAGAGCTTGACATAAAAAATTGGATGCTCATAGGTGAGAGGAAAACAGTTTGGGATGGAGTTTTTGGCTGTTGCACCGAAGGCCCTCATATTTATAAGGAACATGGTTTATACTATTTACTTGTAGCTGAGGGTGGAACTGGAAGAAATCATGCTGTGATGATGGCTGCGAGTAAAAATATCTTTGGACCCTATGAGGAAAATCCTAGAAACCCTGTTTTAACTACTCGGCATGTTACTGAAGATTACTTTGTGAACAGTACCGGGCATGCAGATATGATTGAATTACCTGATAAAAGATGGTACATGGTTTCATTAGGAAAACGAAATGATCTAGATGGAGATGCAAATATGGGTCGAGAAACTTACTTAACTCCAATGGTGTGGGAACCTACCATTGTAAAATGGCAACAAGTAACAGACACAAAATGGGAGCCAGTAAAATACCTATTTCCAGTAGCCTCTCCTTTAACTGGCAAGGTAGAACGTTATGAAAAACTTCCTTTTCGAGATAAACCACAGTATATAAATAATAATTTCATGGATGATTTTTTATTTTCAAAGCTAGATCTTGATTGGACTTTTATAAGAGTACCCCAAAAAAATACATATTCGTTGGAGGAAAATTCAGGGTCACTCAGGCTATATACAAAACCAGGAACTATTGAAGATCGAAAAAGATTTAGCATGATAGGATTTCGTCAAAGAGAGAGTGACTTTGAATATCAGGTTAAAATGGAGTTTGCACCAAACGATGATAAAGTAGAGTCGGGAATTATTCATTATCAAAAAGAGTCGAATTACCTTTCGAATACTGTCTATAAAGAAAATAAACGATTTTACCTAGAGCAAAAACTCAAGGAGAAAGATAAAGTAAATGAAAAAACAATAGAACGTATTCTTTTAAAGAATTATAAAAACAATATTATTTTTAAGGTTGTATCTAAAAGCGGTAAATATACTTTCCATTACTCGTTGGATAATGGTGAAAACTTTATATATTATTCATCTCTTGACGCCATTAAGATGTTAGATAGAAATTATACAGGAGCCTTATTAGGTGTCTATGCAACGAGTAATAAAAAAAGGTCAAATGATTACGCAGATTTTGATTGGGTACGCTATCATGATTTTGTAAGGTAAACTTTTTCAAAAAGTGAATTTAATTAAACTATATAAAATTCTTATTTATCTTTTCTATAGTCTTTGTCATGGGCAAATAATTCACTCTTTAAGTTCAAATAGCTATGTCCAAGAGGTGCTCATTCATGATCCGTATCATGTTAATGAGCTAATCGACCCTATTGAAATGTTGGAGATAGAAGATAAGATAGTTGAAACTTTTTTTGAAAATAAAAATAGAGCTTCTGGTAGAGTTATTAGGTCTGAAAATAATGCATTTAATATAAATGAAACAGTTGAGGACTCTGCCTATGCTATCGTTTATGCTTCTTTTGAAATTGAATCTAATTCGGAATCTGATGCTCACTTTTATTTAAACACCACAGATGGGTTAAAGTTATTTGTAAATGGGATTCAAAAGTCAGCATTTGCTGCTAACAATTTTTACGCTGATGAGGAACATGTAAAAGTAAAATTAGACAAAAAAAATAATAAAGTTGTTTTGAAATTATTTAATAAGAATTGGGATTGGAAACTTAAAGTAAAAGTTCTTGATGATAACAGGGCAATGGTTTATTCAAAAAAAAAACGTGAGGCAATTGAATACTATCAGTTTTTAAATGTTGATGTTATTCCTCTTCTTAACTTGAAGTCTGACTGGACTCATAATATGATGCTTTATTTACGGGAAGGGAGATTTCCAAAATTTATTTTAGATAAGCCTGAATTAGCAAGAAAACACCTCGGAGGAGGATATGATATAAAAACTAGATGGTTTGATACTAATTTGAAAGAGGTTTTATACCCTAAAAATACTGGGAGATATGGTTATTACACTGAAATCGTTGGTCAAAATGGAGATATATTAAAAAAATCAGGGACATTATTGTGTACCTCAAATGATTGGAATGCTTGGAGCAGTAAAATATCTGCTAAACTTGACTTTATACCAGTAAATGGTATTTCAAGAGACACATGGGAAGAGCATGCGAATGCAATCAATACTTTTTTAGGTCTCCAAACATTTGAGTCCTTTTTAATGCAGAAAAAGAAAATTTTATTTCTAGCTTTTCTTGATGATATGCATATAAGTCAATCTTTAAGTGATAAAAAACTCACGCCTTTGATACATGATGGTGATTATCATTCAAAGTTAAAAAAAATTATATTAGGTAAACAGAATTCCTATAAAAAGCTAAAACTTCCTTCTAGTACATTCAGCAAAAATAATTATCTAACCTATAAAAAGAGGAAAATCCTAGATAAAGACTCTTCCTTTATTGAAAAAATGAATAAAATATGTAAAGCTTGGATCAATGATGATGGATCACCTTTTGATATGGTAATCGCTAAAGATGGTGAGATCATATTTCATAACGCCTTTGGAGATGATGCATTTGGAAAATTCACTATAAATACACCAACCGAGATTGCTTCAATAACCAAACTAATTACGGGGGTATTATTTGCACAATTTGTAGATCAAGGTTTGATTGGAATTGATGATCCCGTGGGAAAGTATTTGCCCGATTTTCAAATTAAAGGACCTCAAGCCGTAACTATGCGGCACTTATTTACTCATACGGGAGGTTTTTACGGACATGGTTTATTTGGAGGAGTTCACAATCACTGGCTTGATAATACATTATCATATATTATTAGAGAAGATACAGTTGGTACTGATTATAGATATAATGGGACGGGTTATGACTTGGCTGGTAAAGTGATGGAAATTATCACTGGGAAAAGTGTTTTTAGATTGTTTCATGAATATTTATATGAACCATTAGGCATGGAAGACACCTACCATGAGTGGGCTTTGGGGTATAGTGTCCATACGACTGCATACGACCTTGCCATTTTAGCACAAATGCTATTACAGGAAGGTAAATATGGTGGGAAAAAATATTTTTCAAAAGAAACATTTAAAAAACTATTACCGCTTAATCTAAAGGATATATATCCAGATCTTCGATATAAAAATTCTTGGGATGAAAATCAGTCTAAAGGAATTGGCATCGTTATGCAAAATTGGGAAATTAAAAATAATGATTCTAAAAAATTCCTGTTGAGTGATCAAGTTATTGGGCATGGATCAGCGACATCATCCGTTTTTAGGATAGATTTAATAAATAAAATTGTTATTACTCAATCAAGACGCATGGGAAAAAGTAACTTTGGTGATCATTTTTTAAAAGTTTATGAAGCGATTGATGAGCAATTAAATGGAGATTTATAATGGTTATATTAAAATACACATTTATTTTGATTTGTC
>CACLYL010000046.1 GCA_902611135.1 uncultured Fidelibacterota bacterium
ATTCCTATATCAAGTAAACGTGTTATCGTACCAGGAGCATCATTTGCATGAACAGTTGAAAATACCAAATGTCCAGTTAATGCAAATTTAACAGCAATATCTGCAGTCTCTCCATCACGAATCTCACCAATTAGTAATACATCAGGATCTTGTCTTAAAATAGATCTCAAAGTGGAGCCAAAAGTAAGACCAATATCCTCAAAGACTTGAACTTGATTTACACCATCTAATTGATATTCTACAGGATCCTCAACCGTGGTAATATTGGTTCTTTCACTTTTAATCTCCCTAAGTGCGGCATACAGGGAGGTTGACTTTCCAGAACCAGTTGGTCCAGATACTACAACCATTCCATAAGGTTGTTTAATGACTTTTTTAAAAGTACCTAGATTTTGTTTGGGAAAACCTAAGGATGAAAGGTTAAAATCAAATCCTGTTTTATCCAACAGGCGCATAACAATCTTTTCTCCGTATACAGTTGGTAAAATTGAAACACGAACGTCCAAATCCTTTCCTGGAGATTTAATTGAAAAACGACCATCTTGTGGAAGACGTTTTTCAGCAATATTCAGGTTTGATAGAATTTTTATTCTAGTCACTAAACCACTTAAAGAGGCAATAGGGGGCGTCATAATATTTTGAAGTACACCATCAATACGGATTCGTATGTAAACCTGCTTTTCCATCGGTTCAATATGAATATCAGTTGCCCTCTCTTTGATAGACTCTTGGAAAATAAGGTTAACTAATTTTACAATAGGAGCGTCCTCATCAGATGCTTTATCAGGAGACAAGTCAACTAACTCCTGATTATCCTCATCACCAGAGACTATTGTAATATTATCAATAGTTTCCGCAACCTCTGCTGTTTTTTGGATGTCACCATATACTTTATCCAGTGCCTTTTCCAGTAAATCAGATCCGGTGATCAAAATATCAGGATTCAGTTTTGTTAATCTTCGAATACCATCAATGGCTTCTAGATCTTCAGGATCTTCCATCGCAATGAGAATTGTAGTATCATTATTATTAATGGCGAGTATCCTATTGGTCCTAGCAAAATCCTCTGGAACCATTGAGGCTGTTTTAGAATCTGCTTCTAACAATGTAAAGTTGTCCGCTTTCTTGTAACCTAATTGTAACCCATAAGCATTAACAAAGTCATCCTCATTTATTAGTCCCATCTCAATTAGCGTAATACCTAACTTTTGATTGGTAGTTTTTTGTTGGGCTAAACCTTCATTTACCTGAGTCTCATTAAGCTTTTGATTGTAAACTAATATCTCACCTAATTTTGAGAACTGCGGATTAAATTGTACATTCATATGAATAAACCTTTATTTTTAATCGCATGTATCAGGTGATCTAACCAGTAAAATATCTAAAGGATCACTAGTTGTTATTTCAGGAATAAGAAGAGTCGCTGATAAACTCGCAGTAAAATCATCCCAGGTGCATTCATTAGTATCATCATCTTGATTTGCTAATGTGCAAAGTGCTTGATCAAATTCAACGATGATTTTTGCATATCCATCCTCATCAGTTTTGACAATTGGTTCACATCCAAGCATATGATATCCATACCACTCGCCATCTCCCTCACCATCATCAAAAGTATCCTCAACTCCATCAAATCCAAAGTCACTATAGGGCTCAGAAATTTCAGACGATTCTGTGCTATCAACAAAACCATCTCCATCAAGGTCAAATCCATCATGATCATTGTTATTTGTTCCCCAATCCAATGTTTGAGGGTCATCATCTCTACCATAATCTCTCCATGAAAAACAACCATCTCCAACACCTGCCCCATTAACTCCAATATCTGCATAATTTTCATAGTATACCTCATAAAAATTACTTACCCCAGTACCAGTAAATGATACAGGTGCATCAACAACTGCATTTCCATAAAAATCAACGACAATTGCAGTAATCTCTATAAGAGCAGGTTGATTAGCAGGAGCGGCGGCCGAACCAAGTGTAAAATCATGATAAGTTGCAGAAGCAATTAAAGACACTTGTCCTGGCAAGAAAAATAATGTTGCGTCACCCTCATCTTCATTGATATAGGAGTATACAGAATCTCCACTCACTCCATTATTATCATTATCGCCTCCAAAAGTTAAAGCACGAACTCTTCCAATCGAGCCTATCGCATCAGTAGAGTAGACTATGGTAGACCTTGCAACACCAGAGGTTGAAGTACCACTTAGAACCCCTTCATTATTAGTATAACTTACGCCCTCAACAAATGCATCAATAAGTGTATCAGGAGGTAGTGGGTCAATTGACCAATAGACATAAGTAGAATCCTCCACCGGGTTGTAGTGTATATCCGATATTATTGCAGCACACTCTGTTTGATAAAATCCTCCTCCAATGGCTTCTGTTGCATTCGGATCATATTCTGCCTCAATATGATAAGGAGCACCAGAAGCAATTATAACTGGTACATCTACTGTTGTCAGGTCAACAGTACCATCCTGGTCACAATCACATGTAGCCTCAACTCTAATGGGACCAGGGTCAGTTCCACTATTAACAGAAACTGAAGCCACCCCATTAACAGTATAGACCGTTGCTGTTTCTGGATCTTCATCTGGTGTATCTAGGTAAGCATCACCAATTCTTGGTTCCATCTTGAATATAACAGGAGTTGGTGTGTTTATTAGATTTCCATTGTCATCATAAACTTCAGCTCTTATAATGGTAGATTCAATACCACCGCCATCTCTGACAACAATTCGTCCTGGATTTGAACTTGGTATTTCCATAAAAGCACACGATTGAAATGATGGGTCTTCTATAAAAACTTGCAATGAATCTTGGATATATTCTTGATCAAATCCAGGATGAGAGAATGTCGATTTTATATCAGATACTCCAATATCATCAGGATTTCCTAGGTCGGAAAAAATGACAGTATCCGCACCAAGAGAGTCTGTAAACCCAGTTGCAATAATTGATCCAAGTGTTGATTCATAATTAATTTGAGCATTTCTAATGGGGTTGCCAATTTTGTTTAATAATCTTGTTGAAATATTTGCACTAGTTGCACCACCATCTAATGCAATTACATCCGTATCAGTACCCAAGATTAGATTATATGGCCAGACATCATCAATCTCATATACATCAAAGTTTTGGGTTGAGGTTACCTTATCTCCAAAAGTTGCAAATACGCTTACACCTTCATAATTAGGCGTTCCAGGGTTATCTTTGTAAACATTTCCACCATCGTCAAATTCAGCAACCACCTGACCTAATGTATTTGATACTTCATTCGCATACGTAATAGTGCCAACATCTGCATTCCCTGATTTTACAGAGAACTCTATTGGTATACCTGATATTGCATTACCATTTGAATCAGTTACAGTTGCAATTAATCTTGTGTAAGATATATCACCTGAAATATCCTCTCCAACAACAACAGTACTATTTGTTGCATCATATGTAATTGGAAGAATCTGCAAAGAAAGACCATTGTCTGTCCCAATTGTAACCTGCGCTGAATCACTTACATCTCCAAAAGTGGGATGATTATAACTACAAACTATATTTGCCAGACCAATATCACTTTGGGTTCCATTATCTGTGAAGATTAGATTGACAGAACCAGTACTATCCGTTGTTCCCTCACTATCGATATAACCCTTATCTGTTGAAAAGGAAAGGATCATATTTTGAAGAGGAGCATTTGTTTTATTGAAGACTTGGGCCTCTATTTGAGCTGTAGTAACACCATTATCTAATTTTATATTATCTACATCTGTGTTTACAATCATTTTATAGGGCCATACAGCATCTTGATTTGGATAAACATTGAACTCTGCTTTTGCAGTTAAGGATGCTCCATATCTAAGGGTAACTATCATTCCATCAAATGATGGTGATGAAGAATTATCTACCTTGTTTTCTGAACTATTAGGTCTAAAAATTTTAATTACTTGACCATTCTCATCAGTAGTCGCTGAATTATCATCTGAAAAACTTCCACCGCTACTATTATAGCTAAAAATAATCTCCTTGTCTTTAAGAGGTTGACCACTCTCATTATTTAATACAGCAATAATTCGCATTTTAGATGAGCCTGCAACAATTTCTCCAACACTCTCTTGATTTTCTGTATCAGCAATCGCCTGGAGAGCTGTAATTTGTAGAGTCGCGTTTGAACTTGCAGCTGCATCTGGTATCCGATCATCACAATTAACATTGATCATCATTATTAAGCTAGTGAAAGTTAAAAATAAAAAGATTTTTATAATATTCATGTTATTCTCCTACCTCAGTGTTTAAATCAGTTTCTGAACCGGTCTCTGGATTAATAAATCCAACATCTGGCTTTGAGGTATCTAATGAAGATCCTTTGATAACAGAATCTTCAAATTTCTTCATAGTTTCAGATTTTTCAATTCCCGTGTAAGCATCAATTACAATTTTAGGTGTGATTTGAATTACCAGATCTGTTTTTCTATCTATCATACCTTGAGATGTAAATAATTTCTTCCCCAACCAGGGTATTTTGTGCAGGTATGGAAATTTGTAGGTTGTTTGCTTTTTATCATTGCTTAGCAAACCACCAATAATAATTGATTCCCCATCTTTCACTCGAATTGTAGATGAGGATGTTCTACTTTTTACACGCGGGATATTTTGGTCTGGGCCAATAAATTCAAATATAGTAGACACTTCAGGCTCTACTTTCACAGTAATATATCCATCTGTATTAACTGTGGGGAGCACATTTAATTTAATACCAACTTCCTCTCTTTGAACTTGGACTTGTCCCCCTACACCGCCAGAACTGAGTATGTAAGGAACTATGTCTACCAATTTAATACTAGCCTCTAAACCATTTATTGTAGTCAACCTAGAGTCAGCTAAAACCTCAGCTTGGTTATTTTTTTGTAGTAGATCAAGTGTCAAATCAAATGCAGTAAGCTGTCTGCTAAAGTATTTAGGGAATAGTCCAGTTTTATCTTTAGCAAAAGCATTTATTCTATCAAATGGCATTGTCACTGGAGTGGTACCAAAAGTTTGTTCTTCTGGTACAACAGAACCGCCTCCATCAGTAAGTGGAACACCATTTTCAGCAAGAATTGTTTTGTAACTAGAAATTTTTGACCAATCAATTCCCAACTGTTCTTCTACATCTGCAGCAACCTCAATCAAACGCGTCTCTAACATGATTTGAATAGCAGGAACATCAATACTTTCAACAACTTTAATTATCTCGGCTATCTTTTTTGGAGATGCGTTTATAAGAAGTTTATTACCAGGAATATCAACCTGTACCTGATCAGAGATATCTTGTAAAAGATCTTTTACATCTTCAGCAGATGCATACTTTAAAGTAATCACATATGAAGTAACACCAACTTCTTCTTTTAACTTTTTAGGATCCGCAACTAAAAATGAGTTACCTACCACTTCATAACTCAGACCAACTGCTCTAACGACCAGGTTAATTGCTTGCTCTATTGGAACCTCATCTAGATGAATAGATACTTTATCTTGTCTATTAACATTAGGGTCTGTCACAATATTATAGCCACTCTCTTTGGCGAGAATGGATAAAATACTAGGTAAAAAAGCATCTTCAGCGTGAATAGTTATCAGCGTTTGCTCTTCGCCAATATCCTCAACTTGTGAATAAAGGAAATTGTTGAAACAAAAGCCAACAATCAATGTCAAAAATATCATTTTTAATCTTGATCTGACATAGGCACCAATTAATTTTAAATTTTTAATCATATTATAATTATCCCAATTTCTCATGTCTTATAATCTTTTCTATTTTACTAATCGGTTCATTCCCAGGAGTCGGATATGTTTTTAAACCACTATCAGTCTTTATTACCACTTGCTTTGAATCAATTAAATCAACCTCGCCAACCATAGGGATTGTATCGCCAACAGCAACTGTAAATATTTGTCCCCTGTAATCAATTTGAGCTTGGAAATGCTCCTCTCTTTGATACACAAAAGCAACTCTAACTGCGTTTCGATTTCTCTTATTTCTACGTCCAGATCCATCAGCTAAAGTCAACACGTTCGTTAACATCATAGGTGTATTTTCTATACTAAACTTAAATTCACTCCTATTTTCTAAACGGTCCTCTAAGAAGGTGATTATATTTTCAAGTTCCTTATCTGTTCCAAATTGGATATTGGAGGATCTAGCTTTCAATCGACTATATTTTTTATTCATAGGAAAAAGCTTAAAACTAATCGCTAATAAAGATAAAATAGTAAAACCAACTAGCAAATTCCATATCGTGTTTGAACGATCACTCATGATGAGACCTTTGATTTAGATTTCACCAAGGTAATTGTCGACAAAGCTACGACGAATTCTTGATCGATAAGCTTCTCCTCTTCCGTATTTGCTTTAATTCTTTCAATACCATTTTTTACCTCAAATTCATCAACGGTAATTAACCTGGGACTTCTTTCTATTTCGGACAGGAATTTTCCAAACTGTTCAAACGTACATTCAAGAGTAATTAAATAGGGTGCTTTTAAATAAGTTCTCTTATCCTCCCTTGGCTTAGGCTTTATTCCCATAAGAGTAATATCCAAATCATCCAAAATATCAGTAAGATTATTTAAAAAGGGTAGGTTGGCATCATCAGCCAAAGAATCCATTTTTGATAGTGCAAGATTCTCTTGAAATAGAGTAAATACTCTATCAAGTTGGCTTGCTAAAATTTGTGCACTAATTAAGTTTTCATTTAACTCAGTCTCCTCATCTTCTAGTAATGTAATTTGAAATGGTTTATCACCTATCATAAAGGATGAGCTAACCCAATAGGATAACGATAGAATCAATAAGGCTCCAAATAGTATGGTATTTCGTTTTTCTGGCATCATTGTTTTTAGGAAAATGTTTTACGTTTTAATTTTTTAACAGAGGCCTCAATCTCAAAGCGAATGATTTCTTGCTCCCTAATTGAAATTTTACTGTGCCCAACGTACTTGATTCGCTTAAAGTTATTCGAAAATTCTTTGTGTTTTCGCAATGTCTGAACGTATTCATCTATTATTTCAAAGTCTTTCCTATCTTCAAATGTTAGAGCAATCCCTTTTATGATAAGTTTGCCTCTTTTAAACCTCAATCCTGTTATTGCAATATCATCTGGGGTCACTGAGCCCATTTTTTCTAAATTTTCAGCCCATAAAAACCTTTCTTGTTCTAAATTTGCAAAAGATAATATATCTTCTTTTGATAAATTTTTCCCCTCGGATTCAAGTTTATTAATCTCG
>CACLYL010000047.1 GCA_902611135.1 uncultured Fidelibacterota bacterium
CATTTCAGAAGTAATTCTCTCAAAATGCATTGCAAAATTTTTTATTTCATCAACGTTATTAAACCCTGATTTTTTACTTTTTCTGTCAATATTCTTATTTGTTATTTCCTGTTCCCATCTATTTTTTATGATTTTTTTAAAATTTTTTACTAATATATATATAGAAGAGTCAAACATATTAAACAATTGGTTATATTCTCCTAATAGTTGTTTGTTTACCCATTTTGACCATTCACCATTTTTATCAAACCGCTTTTCTAATGAATTAATAGGTTCCTTCCAATGTTGTTCTTTTTGGGCCTCCGCACCAACACACCATCCATCAAAAAGAATAACATCAGGAATCCCATAAAACTTTCTCCAGAGTTTTCTCGGGGCTATCTCATCATCTAACTTTGAAAATACCGGGATAACTGTTTCATGTTTATTGGAGATGAGCCTCTTAATAATTTTAATACCATTGATGACATTATGAGTTCCAGGAACCCCTCTAGTAATTAGAAGTGGGTGAACTTTCTTGGATAATTTTATTCTAGAATTTTTTGATAAATATAAATCATCTATTGAAAAATCTGCTACCTTAATATTAAAACGGTTTACTAAAAAGTATTTTAAAAACTTACTTAAGACACTTTTCCCAGATCCTTGCCCTCCTGAAATATAAATCTTTATCGTACCTTTGATGCTTTTATGTTTTTGAAAAATTTGCGTTGCAATGGGTATCACAAGTTTTGAAACGTAATCTTTTTTATATTTTTCTATACCTATTGACCGAGCATACTTTTCAAGTTTTTCTTTCTCTTTTATATTCAAATATATGTTTGTCCAAATCTAAATTTATATTTTTGGTTTACTTAAATGATTTGTAATCCATAGTGACTGATAAGGCTTTATAGTAATACTTGCTTCATGGCAATTAATACTTTCATTGCTCAAAAGATCATACCAAAATTCATTTTCAATTAAATTTATGTTTTTAAGAGGGAATGACATATGTTTATGAGTTATATTTGAAATTGAAAATATACTTTGCTTTCTATTTCTATCCTGCCTCCATATCCCAAAAATAGAATTTCCAAGGTTTAATGTAAACTGAGTAGCATTTGGATGAAAGGCTAGCTGATTTTGTCTTAGTTTGAGGATTTTTTTAAATGATTTTAATATTTTGTAATTAGTTGATTTTTTATCATCAAGTTTCTTATATAATTCATTTGCATCCCATATAAATCTATTAATTGTTCTTTTTTCTTTTCCAAATTTTATTAGATCATAATTATTATGTGTGCCTATAATATTGTGTATATAGATTGCAGGAATCCCTTCCATAGCCATCATAATTACATAAGCACATTGAAATCTCTTAATTTGAAGATTATCATCTCCATAAAATGTTGTTTTAAGCCCATCAAGGTAAGTTGTATTTATTTCATAGGGTACTTTTTCACCCCATTTTGTCCTTTTGTAGGAAATTTTTGATCCAATATCCTCCATATGCCTTATAAAATAACTTAGCTCATCATCACTCATTCTATCTTCGATAGGCCTTAGTCCAATACCATCATGAGTTGATAAAAAATTGATATATGCATGTCCATCATCAGCAGGAGGCATAGACATTGACCACTTTCTTAGTTTATCACAATCACCACTAATAAGGGTATATAGGATTAATGGTGAAAGAGTAAAATTATAGATCCAGTCTGATTCGTCACTTTTTCCAAAATAACTAAGGTTTTCCTTATTCGGTAAATTTGTTTCTGTTAGAATAATAATATCTTTATCGATTAAATCAGCAAATAATCTAATTATCTTTATGATAATATGAGTCTCCGGCCTATTAATACAATTTGTATTTTTTTCCTTCCATAGGAAAGCTACTGCATCTAGTCTGAATATTTTGATATTTTTTTCAACATAAAACTTGATTATTTTTAAAAATTCTATCAAAACCCTTGGATTACCAAAATCTAAATCAATTTGATCATGACTAAATGTACACCATAGGGTTTTAACACCTTTTTTAGTACTAAAATCTTTAAATATGTCAGTAGTTCTTGGTCTTTCAATTTGAGCCTCACCGCTCCAATTTTTAACAACTTTAAAGTAGTCAGAGCCCTCTCCCTTCCCTGATAAAAAATTATAAAACCACTTACTTTTACTTGAAGCATGATTTAATATTAAATCAATCATGATATTTTTATTATTTGAAATCAATTTTAAATCATTCCAGTCGCCATAATCATTATCAATTTTATAATAATCAATCACTGAGAATCCTGCATCAGAACTAGAGGGCATAAAAGGTAAAATATGAACACAGTCAATTAATTCCAAGTGATCTACCAAAAATTGACTTAAAGTTTTTAGCGGAGATTCACCATTCTTTATTATGGAGTTTGGATAAGTAATAAGAAAGCATTTTGTTTGATCCCATTTCCCGTAGAGGGAAAATTTATTTGAAATAACATTTTTATTATTTGAATCAACAATTTTAATAATTTCTTTTAAAACGGTGGTTCTTTCTATTTGATTTTTGTATAGATTATCAATTAGTTTTTTAAGTTTTCTCATAGAGAGGTCCATAATTCATCTATAATTTATTATCTGCCTCAACAGCTTCATTAATTCTTTCATATATTCTTGGAATAGCACTTCTTACTCTGCTCCAGTTTGGCATTAAATTCATTTCCTGAGGCTTTTCTAGTACTATGTTTCCTGCTTTGAAAATATTCTCTGCGAATAATTCAACGAGTTTTTCTTCGTAATTTATGTCTACTTCTATGCCATTCATACTTGCATCATAATTATAAGAAGAGATGTAATCTAAGGCAGTTCTATAGTATGTTGCCTTTAATGCCCGTAATGAATCCTTATTATAGCCAATTCCTTGATTAGCAAGTTTTCTTATAAAAGTTTTTATTATATCAAAAGACATTTTTGACAACCCCTTGGAACTATCATCAAATGAAATTTTTTGGTGTTTATGATCATATTTATCAGCAATGTCAACTTGACAAAACATATTCTTTGAAAAATTTCTGTGAACTTCGGATAACATTCCTATTTCTAGTCCCCAATCAAATGGAATTCTTATATCCCTGATTAGCCTCCTTCTAAATGAAAATTCCCCAGATAGAGGATAACGAAATGATTTTATAAAATCCAAAAATCCCGAATTATCCTTACTCATTATTCTCAAGGCATCAATTAACGGTGAAACTAACAGCCTACCTACTCTACCATTCATTTTATTATTAGCAATCCTAGAGTAATATCCTTTGCAGAAATAAAAGTTATATGCTGGGTTTGCAATTGGATAAAGCAGCCTGGATAACATTTCTAAATCATAAGTTAAAATATCACAATCATGTAAAGCAACAGCCTCGCAATTCTTGAGACCATACACATATCCCATGCAATACCAAACGTTCCTACCTTTCCCTGGGACGGAGTTATCTAAACCATTTTCCCTAAGTAAATTTGAAATAGACTTCATATTTGGACCATCATGCCATATAACTCTAACTCTCATAGGTATTTTTTCTAATAATCTCTTAGCTCTTAAAAATTGGGTTTTGTTCGCATTATCTAATCCAACTGTAATCTGATTTAAAAAGTTAGCATGCTTCAATTTTTTTATAATTTCAGGAAAAGCGACACCTAAAAATTCTGAATAAAGTGAAGGTAAAATCAATTGCATTGGTCTTAGTTTAGAGAATTCTATTAATTCATTCTTAATTTCATCATACTTTTTAGATCTAAAGTTATGAAATGTAGTTACATACCCATTTTGTTGAAAATCTGACATTTATTCCTCTGCTTTTCTTTTAGTTAGTTTCATTCTTAAAATTACCTCTTTCCACCCTTCTGGTGCAGGTTTGGAGCTGTAAAATACTTTTTCAAACTTTTTCAGGTTAAGATCAATTTTTCTCCTATTTTTGATAAAACCTATAATATCTGATTTTTGAAACATTTTTAAATCATTTTCACTATCGCCTAAAGCGATTGTAATTATTTTTTTTCTGATTGCTTTCAGATATAAGCTTCGAAGGTGATCTAAGGCAATTCCTTTATCAGAGTCACCTGTTATATGGAAAAACCTTCCGCCTAGGACTATTTTTTTATTCCTTTCTTTTGCTAAATCTTTAAAATTTTCTAATTGGGATGTTGTCCCTTTCCACAAAAAAGGTAACGAATGTTCTCTCTCTAAGGATAATTTGATATTTTTGGAATTCAGATTGGTCACATTTAATGCCTCTTTAATGTCCATTTGGTGCAAAAATGTGCAATATTTAGCGTAATGTTTAATATATTTTAAATCTAAAAAATTTTCAAGTATCTCTATATTCGATCCAAGAACAATTTTATGGTAATTGTCTCTTAATTCATAATTTTCAAAAGAAAAGTCGAAATAGTTCTTGGGAACATAAATTACAGACCCATTTTCAGTTATAAATGGATGCGTTATGTTATGATGTTTAGCAAAACTTGCAACCTCTGCATACGTTTTACTTGAATTAAGAATCAAAAAAAATTTTTTGTTAACTTTACTTAGAAAGCTTGAAATATTTCCAATACTATAATTCTTCGCATTTATGAGTGTTCCATCAATATCAGTAAATATCAGTAGATTGCCATGACTTAGAATGATTTGTTTCCTTTTAATAGAATTGTTATGCTATAAAATTATTAATAAATATTTTAAAGTTTTAACATTAAGTTTTTGATCAGCTTTGTATCGACTTGCTAGCTGGATTTGATTATTTAAGTAAGTGATAACAGATCATAAAATCAAAACTCCTAAAAGTTTAAATATTTATCACTAAAAAAATTAGTATCACTGAGCAAAATGGCTGGTCTAGTATCTAAGATTGTATTTAACCTAAGAAAGTTTATATATGGTTTATAATTATTTTATATTTCTATAATTTATTTAAAAAGACTAAACCCGAAATTAAAATGTCGACCAGGCGCAGGTTCAAAGTACCTTTTTCCCCAGGCATTAACTCTTATATTATCATAGTATTTTACATTTAAAACGTTATTTACACCTATCGTTAGGTTATATAAATAACTACCTGATCTGATTGGTAATTTTATTTTAATATTAATTTTTCCGTGACCTTTTATATTTTGCTTATTTAGGTCATCTGCGAAGAAATTTGATTGAAAAAAAATATTTGTAATAATTGTAAATTTAAAAAATTCATTTTTCTCCAACTCCAAATATCCAAAGTGCTGCGGTATCAAAGGCAAGGAATTACCTTTGATATCGTTATTTCCTAAAATGTAATCTCTGAATTCAAATTTGGAAAAAGTGTAATTAGATTTCAAAATACTACTTTTGCCTAGTTTTTGATTTACCTCGAGTTCAATACCATTTTTTAAAGTTCTACCTGCATTTCTAAAATATGATCTTCCAGGAGTGCTTTCAATTTCAAAGGCAACAATTTCGTTAAACGTAATATTTTGGAAATAAGCTGTTTTAAATTTGAATTTTTTGATGTTATTTGTAGTAAAACCAATTTCATTACAATAGGAATCTTGAGGTTTTAATTTACTATTCATCGTCATACCCTCTGGATTATCAGGATCATTACCTAATTCATACAAGGTAGGGGTTTCAAAGTTTTTTGAAAAAGCATAATATAGATTTAAATAATTGACTATTTTTAAATTACAATTTAGTGTTGGACTAATATTCAAAAATCTCTTTTTATCTTGAGCACGATTTAAAAATCTGTTTGTAAAACTAATTATATTGAGATCTGATCTTAATCCAGATGAGATTGACAAATTGGCTCCAAAATTAATTTTATTTTTGAAATAAATACCAAATGACTTATAGGACTCGGTTTGCCTAAATGTCAAATCTCCTCTTTCACCAAACTCATTTTTGAATCTTTTCCTGAGATCATTTTGACTTAAAATCTCCACTCCAATTGAATTTCTACTTTCAAAACCAAAGATAGGACTAGTTTTCTCCATGTTGGAGCCAACACCAAAATAATCTCTCTGCAGGTCAACTTGCCCACCATGTTCAAATGGGAGTTTATTATTAAAATCTCTTTCTAAGATAAAGCTATAAGATTTTATATTTAACTTTTTATTAATTTGATAATTATGAATTAAGGAAAGTTTCGATTCAAAAATAAACTCTCCGGCTTTGAATTCTTTATTTGTGTTGTTCGACATGGTTCTATCTTGCATTACCTGCTCAATTGTTAAAGATCCTGGATCGAAAGCAAACGGACTTTCAAATCCGTTAATTAATATTGAAAGGTTTTGATTCTTACTTAATTTAAAATCAGTACCAATATTAAAACTATTTGATAACACTGAGCTATTGTCTCTATAACCATTAGCAGATTTTTGTAAAAAACGAATATACCAATTGAAACCTTTAAACTTACTTTGAAATTGTAAATTAATTTTTTTTTTATTAAAACTTCCAAAATGAGAATTAATTTTAATTTTATTTTCATCAAGTTTGGGATACGAAATAAAATTGATTACTGCACCAGACGCATTTCCGTATGGCCCCGTAGATGAACTCTTAAAAACTTCAATTTGCGATATATTATTAATATCTAGGTTATCAAGTTGACATTGCCCATCAGGAGTAGATTCTGGCACTCCATCTACAAAAACTTTAACGCCCCGAATTCCAAATGGAGATCTCAAACCTATGCCTCGAATGGATAGACGTGTATCCTGAGAAAAGTTTTCATTATTTAAAACATAGACGCCAGAAGCATATCTAAGTCCATTATTTATGCTCAAAGCCTCATTATTATTCATTAATGATTTAGAATTAATAACATTTGATGTGATTTCATTTATTTTTTGATTGGACCTACCTTGTACTTGTATTGGGCTAAAATGAAAATATATTGAATCTTTATTTGACGGAATATCAAATGAAGTGGATGAGTTTACCTTTTCATTTAGAACTATCTCACTTTTAGAGAACGTTAGAAAAATAATTATAATTAAAATAGTTCTTAGCATGTTGTCAGATATGAAATAAAATTTCTTCCGTATTATTACCAAAAGTTAAAAGAGTATAATGATTTATTTCAAATGAGGAGTGTTTATTAAAATTTAACATGAGCATAAAGAAATTAT
>CACLYL010000048.1 GCA_902611135.1 uncultured Fidelibacterota bacterium
CCAGCAATATAAACATGAGATCCATCTGAAAGTGCATCTACATCAAATTCAAACGCATTTTCTAAAAATTGGTCAATAAATATCGGATGTCCTTTTGTAACATCAGCTGACCTAGACACATAATCAATTAGTTGTCCTTTTGAGTAAACTATTTCCATAGCTCGACCTCCCAATACATAACTAGGTCTTGCTAAAACGGGATATCCAATTCTTTCAGCAACCTCAATAACTTGATCTATTGTCTCTCCAGTTCCAAATTTAGGGCAGAGTATATTTAATTGATTTAAAATATTACCAAACTTCTTTCTATCTTCAGCAAGATCAATATTTAATGGAGAGGTCCCCATTATTGAGACGCCCGACATTTGAAGTTTTTTAGCTATTTTAAGCGGCGTCTGACCTCCAAATTGAATCAAAACGCCTTCTGGCTGTTCAAATTCAACTACGTTCATCACATCTTCAAAACTTACTGGTTCAAAATATAATCTATCGACTAAATCAAAATCTGTACTTACAGTTTCTGGATTACAATTTATCATAATTGTTTTAAAACCTTGTTCTTTGAGACCAAAAACAGCCTGAACACAACAGTAATCAAATTCTATCCCTTGCCCTATCCTATTTGGTCCGCCCCCTAAAATGATCACCTTTTTACCATTTAAAGGCATAACTTCATTTTCTTTATCATAAGTAGAATAACAATATGGCGTTTTGGCTATGAATTCACCAGCACAAGTATCAACAACTTTATATGAAGGCGTGACTTTCAAAGATTTTCTTAACAACCTAATTTCATCATCGTCTTTATCTAATAATCTTCCGATTTGAGTATCTGAAAACCCTGTCTCCTTAAGTAATTGAATATTATCCTTTTTGATTTGAGATAACTCTTTAATTTGTCGTAAAAACCATGGATCAATTGAAGTAATTCGATAAATTTCTTCAACTGACTTACCTTTCTTAAAAACTTCGATTATCTTTAACATTCGAAAACATGTTCCATATCTTAATGCTGACATATCTAAGTTTTTAGTTCTATTTAGGTCTGGATCACCTTTATTAAAATTTTTAGGCTCTAAACCATCTAAACCAGCTTCAAGAGATCTAAAAGCCTTCTGTATTGATTCTTTGAATGTTCTGCCTATCGCCATTACTTCTCCAACACTCTGCATTTGAACACCAAGATGTCCTGATGATGAGGGAAATTTTTCAAAGTCAAATCTGGGAACCTTTGTGACAATATAATCTATTGTTGGTTCAAAAGCCGCTAGCGTTTTCCCGGTGATATCATTTGTTAATTCGTCAAGAGAGAAACCTAAAGCTAATTTTGTAGCTACTTTTGCAATAGGAAAACCCGTAGCCTTTGATGCTAGAGCAGAGGACCTGCTAACCCTAGGGTTCATTTCAATGATAATACATCTCCCATTTTTAGGGTTTACAGCGAACTGAACATTTGATCCACCTGTTTCTACGCCTATCGTTCTTAAACATAAAATTGCCCAGTTCCTCATTTTTTGAAATTCTTTATCACTTAGGGTCATCGCTGGCGCAACTGTAATTGAGTCGCCAGTATGTATCCCCATTGGATCTATATTCTCTATTGAACAGACAATGATAACATTATCTTTTGAGTCTCTTATAACTTCTAATTCAAATTCTTTCCATCCTATTAAACTTTCCTCGATTAGCACTTCACTTGAAGGGCTAGCTATGATCCCTTTCTCTACAAGATTTTCAAATTCTTCATAATTATATGCTATAGAACCACCACTACCTCCCATTGTAAATGAAGGGCGAATAATAACAGGAAAGGACATTCGACTTAACAATTTATTTGCTTCATTTATTGTATTTACAAAACCACCATTAGCAGTGTCAATCCCCACCTTTTTCATTTCATGTTTAAAAAGTTCTCGGTTTTCCGCTTTTTCAATGGCTTCAATTTGTGCGCCGATCATTTGCACTTTATGTCTTTGTAAAACTCCTTTATTTGATAATTCAATTGCTATATTTAGAGCAGTCTGGCCACCAACTGTCGGAAGTAGAGCATCGGGCTTTTCCTTAATGATTATTTGTTCAACATAATCAGATGTTATTGGCTCAATGTAAGTCGCATCAGCTAAATCTGGATCAGTCATTATCGTAGCAGGGTTTGAATTGATTAAAACTACTCTCAATCCTGCTTCTTTTAAAGCTCTGGCTGCTTGCGTTCCAGAATAATCAAACTCACAAGCCTGCCCAATAATTATTGGGCCTGCACCTATAATTAAAACTGAGCTTATTTCTTTATTTTTGGGCATTATTTTTCATTAGTTTTTTAAAATGGCCAAAAAGATATCTGCTATCATGAGGCCCTGGACTTGACTCAGGATGGTATTGCACAGAAAATGCATTATATTCTTTACATTCAATACCTGCGGATGTGTTGTCATTTAAATTTATGTATGTAGAAATCACGTTTCTTGGGAATGTGTTTAGGTCCAGAGCAAACCCATGGTTCTGACTGGTTATTTCAACTAGTCCTGTTTTAATGTTTTTAACTGGGTGGTTAATTCCTCTGTGTCCAAATTTTAACTTATATGTTTTCGCTCCAAGGGCTAAACCCAATATTTGATGACCCAAACAAATACCAAAAATTGGAACGGTGCCCAAAAGTTTATGAACAGTTTTAACAGCATAATTTAAAGCTGCAGGGTCTCCGGGTCCATTTGACAAAAAAATACCATCTGGGCGACTATTTAAAAGTTCATTACTTGAAACATCTGATGGAAAGACTGTTAAATCACAACCTTCATTTACTAATAATTTTAAAATATTTTTCTTGACTCCAAAATCAACTACTGCCACTCTAAATCTAGAGTTGGAACTTTTTACTTTGTATATCTTTTTTGTAGTCACTTTTTTTGCCAAGTCTAAACCTACCATTTTTGGATGCTTCTTTAATTTTTCTTCCAAAGCTTTTATTCCTTTTTCTGTCGATGAAATTATACCATTCATTGCGCCTCGATCTCTAATGTGCCTAGTTAGAGCTCTTGTATCAATTGATTTTATTGAAACTATATTTTGGCTTACTAAATAATCATCAAGAGATTGTTTTGATCTCCAACTCGAAGGATAAGGAGTTTCTTCTTTGATAACTAAACCCGCAGCTTGAATCTTATCAGATTCTTCATCAATTGGATTTATTCCATAATTTCCAACATGAGGCATTGTCATAACAACTATCTGATCAAAATAAGAGGGGTCTGTTATAATTTCTTGGTATCCAACAAGTCCAGTATTAAAACAAACTTCACCAACAGTTTGCCCAATAGCACCAAAAGGACGTCCCTCAAAAATTTTACCGTCCTCAAGTAACAATATAGCTGATTTCATTATTTAATAAAGCTTCAAAAATGTTTAAAAAAAAAGGTCGCTCAGGACCTGTTTTATTATTTTGGAATATTTTTGAATTATCTACTCTATTTTAGAAGAACAAGAACTTTGCAATTAGTTAAAACACCAAACTTTTTTTCAACATCTTTAATTTGTTCTGAATCCAAGTTAGAGATTGTTAGGTTAACATTATCATCACTACTTACTGCTTCAATAATCATTGGGTTATTACCCACTCTCCTTTTCACATTTGCATCTTCCATTGAGTGAGCATAGCCCATTGGCCCTCTGTTAACAGATCTTGACCTAGTGTAATGTCTTGGACCATAAACTAATTTGCTGCTTTCATTGTAAACCCTAGGCACCATAGCAGGTATATGATAGATGTTTCTTGCATCAATGACAATACCCGTAGTTCTTTCGCTAGTAGGTGCAGATGCTCTAGTCATTAGATAGGTAGATTGAGCGATACTTTCATTCATATATCCATTTGCATCGATTAAAATTTCTGCTAGGCCTGACATTTTTACGGCAAGGGCAATTGCAACTTCATTTTTTTCTAAATACTCTATTTCTCCTTGTTGATAGGCGCTACCTATCAATGTAGAAACTCTATTTTCAACTAATCTATCACTATACATGATCTCACCCACTGTCCTGCTATCAAAATTAACAAGTTTTATTAGGTCTAATAGGTTTTTCCTAGCATTTGAACGAGCTTCACTTTTAGAAAATTTTAGATTTTTTTCAATAATTTGAAATTCATCCTCATTGATGTTTCTTTCTAAGATATTAGCAGTACCTCTTGAAACAATAACCCTATTTGCATAATCAATGAATCCATATTCTGTTCTTATAACTGATGAACGTTGGGATTCAAATGAATAACTTAAGTTAGTTAAAGCAATGCAAATGAATAAATATATTGATATATTATAACGCATGTTCATATTATAAAATAAGTCATTTAACCTCCTAGTTGCAACAAAACAGAATAAAAATATTATAATCGATATTCGAAAGAATTATTTTGATCAACTATAATTTAAAATATCATAAAAGAGCAACTTGGCTTTTTATTTTTCATTTACTTTCAAAAGTAATTCTTGGGTCTGAATTACAACTTGAAGATGATCAATTTAAAAGATTAGTATTCAAACATTTTTCTGATTTAAAAGTACTAGATATATATGGAGTTCAAATTTTTGAATTTAAGAATACTCTTTCAATACAAGTTGATATCAAAGCTAAAAAGGAAAATCTTAAAGACACTATTTATCAGACATATAAATCATTAAATAGTCTATCTGATTATTATTTTCGAAAACTGAATAACTTTCATATTATCTATCACTTTGAAGATAATAGTTTTCCTTTGGCAACATCCGCAGATAAAGATTGTTTAGGAAGGTTTTTTACTAAGAAAAATGAAAGTTTTTCTAATTGGGAAAATAATTGTTTGAATACAGGATCGCTTTAAATTTTAAGTATAAAAAATGTGATTTAATGAATGATTTAATTAAACAATTAGAACTGTTTGCGAAAGAAGATTTTCCAATAAGTGAAGTTGATAATTATTTAAATAAATATCAGCTAAAACAAGAGCATCTGATAAAATATTCCCATTTTAGTAAAGAACAGTATACTCGAAATCTTGTTTATAGAGACCCGGACTTTGAAATACTATTTCTTTGTTGGCACCCTGGACAAATAGCACCTATTCACGGTCATGAAGGTGAAAAATGTTGGGCTCGAGTTGAATGCGGACAACTTAAGTTTTCCAATTATAATTTAATTAGTGATCACCCCTTAAAATTAAAAAGACAGGAAGAGTTAATAGCAAATATTGGATATTTAGACGGCCCTGCTGATATTCATTCTGTGGAAAATAATTCCAAAGAAAAAGCTATAAGCCTACATGTTTACGCGAAGCCCTACGATAAATGCAATATTTTTTATCCAGAACAAAATTCTATTAGACGAGCTAAATTAAAATACTATAGTAAATTTGGCAAAGTGTGTTAATACTTTTTTCTTTCTTAATTATTTTAAACCTCCAAATCACAAAGGAGTTAAGGGATAAAAACCCAGCATTTTTCAAAAACCAGCGCATTTTTCATTCAGCTCCGAAACCACTTTTTAAAAATAGAAATCATACCCTTGATTTTGTGACCGATCTCCCTTCTGACTCAATCGAGTCTGCAACGCTTTATTTCAAAACTGATTCTATGAGCTATTTTAGAGAATTTGAATTGAGAGGTACTTTTGGGAAATATCAATTTGTCTTTGAACACGAAGTTTATGCTGGAAGCCAACTCCAATACTATTTTATAATAAAAACAAAAGATGGTATATATGGGACACCCGTGAATGAAAGAGGATGGATTATACCAACTAATAACCTGTTAATAGATCCCAAAGAGTACTTTAAACAAAAAAAGCGATTAAACAGATGAGCGTAAAGAAACGTATTCCTGAACTAAGGCAATTAATTGAAAAACATAATTATAATTATTATGTGAAGGAAAATCCAACTATTTCCGATGGAGAATACGATATTTTATTTAGAGAACTCGAATCATTAGAACAAAACAACCCAAACTTAATAATAAAAAGTTCCCCAACTCAAAGAGTAGGATCTTCTGCAATTAACAGCTTCAAAAAAGTAAACCATAAAGTTCCGATGCTCTCATTAGCTAATGCAATGAATGAACAAGAACTAAGGGCTTTTTATAAAAGGTTAAAGGACAACTTAAACAGTGAAAATGTCGCTTATATAGCAGAACCAAAACTTGATGGCATAGGTGTTGAATTAATCTATGAGAATGGTTCTTTTGAAAGGGGTTTAACAAGAGGTGACGGACTAGTTGGAGAAGATATTACACATAATTTAAAAACAATTTTCTCTATTCCTTTAAAACTTTTAAAAACCGAATCAAGCTTCCCAAAGATATTTGAAGTCCGGGGGGAAGTTTTTATTAAAAAAGAAGATTTTAAAAAACTAAATCGTGAACAAGAGCTGAATAAAAAGCCTTTGTTTGCTAATCCAAGAAATGCTGCTTCTGGGAGCCTGAGACAGTTGGACCCAAAAGTAACGGCCTCTAGACCACTGTCCATTTATTGCTATGACGCTGGTTACATAGATGGATTAACCTTTGATAATCACTCTGAATTTTTGATGACTATCCAAAAATGGGGTTTGCCTGTTAATTCATTAATTAAAAAGGTTAACAACATTAAAGACGTTTTAAACTACCATAAAAAACTCCAAAAAATAAGGGAAAGCTTACCTTATGAAATAGACGGAACCGTATTCAAAGTAGAAAACTATAATGATCGACAAATTTTAGGAACAAGGAGCCGCTCTCCCAGATGGGCTATAGAAGGTAAGTTTAAAGCACAGCAAGCAACAACCATTATTAAAAAAATTGATGTTCAAGTAGGAAGGACCGGAGCTTTAACTCCCGTAGCAAAGTTTAACCCAACTTACGTTGGTGGAGTAA
>CACLYL010000049.1 GCA_902611135.1 uncultured Fidelibacterota bacterium
GGAATATCTCCAGGAAGTAGTTTAAATTTAGAATATTTATTAGGATCAATCCATGCTAATTTATCATGAGCATTCAATTTGATTTGCCCTTTTATTATTTTTGTTTTATAAAACCATAAATCATAAACATTACCTAAAAATTTATGATTGTAATTTGTTATTAATTCACCCACTCGCGTTTTAACTCCAAGTTCCTCCATTAGCTCTCTTCGAATTGTCTCTTCATTTGACTCGCCTTTTTCAGGTTTCCCACCAGGAAATTCCCACCATCCAGATAATGATTCAAAGGAAGCTCTTCTCCCAATTAATATTTTATTATCTTTTATAATAATTGCAGCTACTACTTTTATATGCATAATTAAAAAAAGGAATTTCTTTTCCATTAAATAGGATATGTAGTAATCCCCACATAATCCCGCCTAAAATAAAACAAATAATGACAGTTTTCAAATTGTAGAATCTTTTTTTTGCGGATTGAGTTCTTTTCTCGACATATAAATTAAGACTCTCTTTATTGCTATCTGAGCAGCAGTGAATTTTCTATATTGGTAAAAAACATTTGAAAAAATTCAGGTTCATGAATACCACCTGTTTGAAGAATAGCACCATCTTTTTCAACTTCACCACTAGCACTTACCCTTACTTCCGTTACTGTCGATTTTATATTATTCAAATTTATCGTTACCTTATATCTGTAGATTTCAGGACTAAATTCAGTTTCATTGTGAGAATGATAACTATAATGACTTGTTGTTCTTTCAAATCTAGGTTCCTCATCTTCGTCTTCATCTCCTTCTCCTCTGCCAAATAAATGATCAATCAAAGCAAAAAATGAGCCAACTGCTACTATTATTCCGGCAAAAATCGCCACTTTTTGAAGTGTAGTTAATTGATTTTCATCCTCCATATCAAGTTCAGCCATTTTCATTTCAGTTGTTCTACTAGCTGTTATTAGTCCCATGTCACTGTTTAATACATCAATGGTATAGTTCATATCCTGTAAAGAGTTTATGGACGATTTTAGTACTTCTTTATGACCAAAATTGAAATGTTTTGTCTCCATTGCTCTAGCAATGGATGTTGGTGGCTTAGAGGGTCTAGGCGGTGAACATCCATTTAAATAAAACAAGAGGTATATTGAATTAACATAAATAAATATTTTTCCAATACTTTTTTTAAGAATTACATATCTAATTACATTCATAAGACAATATATTTAAAAACATATTCAAGACCCGAATTAATATACTCATATTATTGATAATATTTTCAAATTTAAAATGGATAAACTTCAAAGTTTTGATTCTCAAAGTATTTAATTCTGTTAGGTATGGAATTTTCTATCTTTTTTATCGTTATGTCTGATAAAATTTCTCTTTTATGTTTTAGAGCAAAATAAAGTAAATAACTTTCAGAAATATCTTCTCGATTTGGGAACTCCTTTGCATATTCTGATATAAAATTATTATCCTTATTTTGAGCATCAATCCAAGCCAATTTATTTGCATGTATGGAATCTAATGATGTGTGAGATGCTTCATGAAAAAGGGTTTCCTCTAAAATACCTTGATTTTTATAGTGTTTTTCAAACCAATCTGTATGGATCAAGATATTTTCATTACCTCCACCAAATGGTTTGAGCCCCTTATGAATCCACACGGTTTTAATATATTTTCTGAGTACGATAGGTAGACGACCAATCTCTGGAGCAAATAAATCAACCTGACTCTTAGCATTTTCAATCGATCCAAATTCAGGATTAACTTGAAACTCTATTATGTCGCTATCATGGTAAAAACTTTTAAATATTATTGGTTTTGTCTTTATCCAATCTGATACTCTTCTATCATACATTTTTCTTAAAGCTGTTTCATAATATTCATTTTTGACGTATGTCGTTTTGTCTTCTGAAGTAATAATTTCTGAATTGACAAATATTGTGCCTTTAAATGGAGGACCTATCACTTTTTCTGGGTTTTTTATTTTGATCGAACTAATGGTAAATAAATAAAAAGATAAAAAAATAAAAAGCTTAGACATTAGGTATCATTTCTGCACATCCATCAGGTGACTAATCCATTGGCTACTTTCAGAGCTTGAAAGAGCAATTTTAATGGTCATTGTTAGCGGTACGGATAGAACCATTCCAACTGGACCAAAAACCCAACCCCAAAATAAAAGTGATAAAAAAACAATTAATGTTGAAACACCAAACCCATTTCCCAACATTCTTGGCTCTATTATACTCCCAATAATAATGTTGATTGCAAGATAGCCTGATGCAGATAAGACTGATGAAACAGCACCAAATTGAATCAATGCTAATAAAGTTGGTGGAACAGCAGCAATTATTGATCCAATTGTAGGAACATAGTTAAATAAAAAAGTAAGGAATCCCCATAATAATGGGTAATCAACACCGAGTATCATAAGTAAAACTGTAGCAAAAATACCCGTTGCAAAACTTGTTCCAGTTTTTATTACCATATATCGATTAACCGTTTTTGAAAAAAAGTCTACCTGAGTACCTTCATCTTTTTTACCAAAGATCTTCCTTATTTTTGATTTAAACATTGTGGCCTCAAGTAACATAAAAACAACCATCAATAGAATTAGTAGTCCACTGCTAAGAACTCCTCCTATGCCTGATAGAATGGAAGACGTTAATGACATTGCTGCACCTGGATCAAAACGCTCAATTATTGCAGATCCAGAAAACTGAAATCCAAAACCATTCAAAAATGTAAAAAAATTGTTAGCAGAATTATTGATTAAAATTTTATACTGGGGAAGGTTTTCTGAGAAATCATTTAATGAGGTCCCGAGCAAAGAAGTAATACCAATACCTAAGGTAATTATCCCAATAATTACCACTACAATTGAACCAGAAACTGGGATTCCTTTAGAATTTAATTTTTTAACTATAGGATTTGCAATAACTGAGATAAAAATTGCTAAGAGAAAAGGAATTAAAATATCACTTGATGCTCTTAATCCTGCGACAATAACCACAATGGCTGCTAGGTTAAAGAGAAGTTGCTGTATATAGCTTGACCCAGTATAGATACCTTTTGACATATTAAAATTTAAAATTTATTTGATAAAAAAGTATTACTTAAATAGATCCAAAAAAAACTGGCTGTATATATATAATCTATTTTCATTATAATATTTTGATATTTTGAATCTCTTCAATTAAAAATTTTGAATAATTCATTGAGCCAATATCATTAAAATGAATTCCATCTACGGTTCCCTCATTTGTTTGATTAATAAAATTATCATTTCTTATTAAATATAAGTTTTTAAAACCTGATCTTTTAGCCCTCATAATTTCCTTTTCTAATTCTAAATTTTTTTGAACAATCTCATCATGAATTTTACTTTCTAGCTGAGTCATAACTTGTTGAATAAATATAATTGGAATTTTGTTCAATTGTTTGTTTTTACGAATAACTTGAATTAAAGGTAAGGTTTTATCTCTTATAATTTTACTATTAATATTTGCCATACATTCAATAACAATCAGCTTAGATTTGATTTTTGACAATATAGTTCCTACTGAAGATTCCATATGTCCATTACCACTAAACCCTAGATTAATACACTCGCGATTTAAATCTCTTGAAATCTTGTTTGTATATGCTAATCCAGGTCTTGATACACATCCACCCTGAGTAATGCTTGTGCCATAAAATACAATTGGTTTTTTCAATCCTTTTTTGATCTTTAAAAAAGATTTTTCACTATATCCCAATCTAAAATTTGTTATAGAACCATATAAAGGAAAATAAATTTTAAACAACCTAGATTTTATTTCTATATCCCTAAATAAAAGTGACTTATTATCTTTACCCTCTGGCAATCCTGAGGTTCTATAATTCCAGCAATTATCTCTATATTCATATAAATCTAATCCCTTAATTCCAACATCTGACATATGATTCATTTTAAAATTATTTTTCAATGTCCACTCTACATGCAAATCAGGGGTATCTGTCAGAAAAGTCAAACTTATTCCAGCAGAATTTTCTGATAATTTCCATAATTCTTTTCTTAAACTTTTTTTAAATTTATCTGGAATTCTTTGTGCTAATAAACTCCTTTGGAATGACTGATATGCTAAACCCTCACAATCAGCTGCCATTAAATTATAATATTTCATTGAAATTTCTCTAAAAGATTCCTTACTGTAAAGGCTTTGATTGTTGAATTAAATCATTTTTATTGATTTTCTAAATAAAAAATTTAAATATTAATGATAATGGATTATCAGCATATTTTTTGCTTTAAACTTTATTGAAATGTTCTACATTTTTGTTTTATAATGTAACAACAATTTACTATGTAAAAGATAATAAAATTATATAGATACCCGATTAAAAATGATAGCACTTACAGTTATAATAACTTTTATTTTTGTTTTTTATATGCCCTATTATCTAAAGAATAAGGATATTAAAAAAAATAAAAATACGTTCGATAATTTTGTTGACAATGATAATGGGTATGCATGGTCAATGAAAAAAAAACGAAAAGAGTCGTATTCAAAATCACTTAGTAGGAAGAATAAGAAGTGAAACTTAGACCAAAGTTTGATAATCAACTGCCTATACTTGAACAAATTGATAAACTATTTTCTTCTAAAATTCAAGATCGTAAAATGCTTTTAAAGGATAAATTGCAGAACATCGAAAAAATTAGAAAAATTGATATCGCTTTAGCATACTATATCAAAAAACGTGCTAAAATAACAAAAGGAGGTTTTAATTTTATTCCTGAAAAAATGTGGAAATGGCAACCAATTTACAAAATAGATTCAAGACTACTGCCTAAAATTAAACAATACACCCTATGACTATACTATCATCCTTGATTTTAGTTTTTCTAATTTTAAATATTTTGATCTTTTATTTACCCAAATTTTTAGACAAGATTTATAGTTTATTATTTAAAGAATCTCCCTCTAAGAGAACATGGTTTTTAACTTGGGCCTTGATGGGACTACTATATTTTGTTACTATTTTTAAACTTTACACTGAAATAAATTCGAATATTAAATATAGAATTCAGTCTGAAGAGTATGTTTAATAGTTTAATCGATAAATTTATATTCTTTTATTTTTCAATTTTAATGTGTGTAATTGGTTCATTGTATATGTTCAAAAAGTATGAACCAAAAGACAGGGACGGAATGTGGTTAGGAGCTTTTTGGCTTTTTTTAGGTGTTGTATTTTTGGTTATGTATTTTAAGATAATTGCCTGAATTGGTTAGTAAATTCAGGCAATTATTAATAGGTTGATAAACTTTTTATTCACTTTTCTAGTTTGTAGCCATCTTCCTGATATTTTGTAACTCCACCTTCTAATAGTTTTACGTCTTTAAAGCCCATATCTTTTAGAAGTTTACCACCAATTGCAGCACACAAACCTAGCCCGCAGGTAACAACAACTTTTTTATTTCTATCTTGAATCCTTTCATCTTTAAAGTCATCTGGTACATCAGCATCGGCTTTGTAATATAAAGTTCCTAGTGATATATTTACAGCGCCCTTAACCATTCCCCTTTGTTCAACATCTTCCTTGTCGTTTACATCTAGTACAACCATATCTTCTTCACTTTCAATCATATTGTTAAGCGCATGAGAGTCAATGATGTCTAGACTTTTTCTTGAATCATTAACAATTTCATTAAAATTTTTAGCCACTTAAAACCTCCTTAAGCTTGTTATCAAATTAATCCAATTTCCTTTAACTACCTGCTAAAATTAAAGTATTTATCGGGAGAATATTAAACACTTAATTATAAAAAAAAGCCAAGCACCATTTTAGACAACAGTGCTTGGCTTTAAATTAATCTAGAATTAACTATGCCTGATCAGAATCCATCTGCGCACCAGCCCATATTGCAAGACCAAACGCAGTTTTGTTAACAAGGTCTGCAATGTTATAGATAATATTCACTGTACCTATATCTGTTCCACCTCCCATGTAACCGAGAAAATATCCTAAAGGGTAAATGAACCATCCTGCAGTTAAGATAATTCTAAGAGTATTAAATGCAAATTGACCGCCCTTGTTTCCTGATGAGTCACTTAATTTAGAAGCTTCTCCTGCAAAGACTTCGTATATAATGTAACCCCATGCTGCAACACCAATGATGAAAGCAATGGTTACGTCCATTAAACCAGCTTCTCCCATAAAACCAAAAACAAGCATAACCAAAGATGCTACTAGTAATTTCCAGAAAAGCATTGCAGGTACAATTGTTACAGCTGCTAATATTAAATAAAATTCAACAATTTGCAATGGTACAGTGATTAACCAGTCAATATAACGATATACTGTGGTAACATCACCAGCCATGTGAGCTTCTCTCATATAGAGATAATGCCAGAATGCAATACCTGTTACAAGCCCTGCAACAGTCATCGAGGTTTTCCATTTCCCCTTTACATCAGCCCTTTCAATGAAAAAGAACACAGTTGAGGCTAACATGATTGCAGTTGCTAGCCAAAAAGACATTCCAACATAATCATTGGAAGCTAATAGTGACAAATACATAAGTACTCCTTGGATTTATTGTTTAAAAACGCTCATTAATTTCAAACTTAATTGATTTAAAGAACCAAATTCAACTACTTTTGATTTGCAAGTGTAATTTTAAAAAATCAAAAAATCAAGGTTAATGTATAAGGAAGCCAAATTTATT
>CACLYL010000050.1 GCA_902611135.1 uncultured Fidelibacterota bacterium
TTAAGTTTTGAGCGGTCATAAAATAAATTCCATTGGAAACCTTTTTACCATTTAAATTTTTTCCATTCCAAGTTATCAATTTAGATGACTGATTATTAATAAATTCCTCTTTTTCCCAGATAATTCTGCCTAAAATATCATTAACAGTAATTGATACGTTTACTTCATCAACCGTATCAATCAATAAATGCACTTTTTGATTAAAAGAAGGATTGGGGTAGGGTTGGGCAAAGCTGAAATCCTCAAAATATCCATCTTGAAACTCCAAAGAAAAATCCCAATTGTCATTATCTATACCTATCGCAGAAACTACAATTGATATCCAATCATAATTTAATCTTGGATCTATATTGATCTCTCTACCAGATTTTACAGTCCATCGATCAATATTATTATGTTTTATAATCACGCTAAGTTTAAAATCTCCAATTAAACTATTTAGCAAAACTTTGACTGGATCATTGCTCAATAATTTAAAATATACAGTAGTAAATTGATTCATAGACATTTCATCCAAAATGATGTAATCATCTTTTAGGTAAACTATTTCAGGTTCTACTAATTTATCCAAGGCGATAGATTTATAACCTTCCGCCTCTTGATAAGAAAAAGGGGCTGGTGCGCTTTCATCTAATATTTTATTTGCTATTGCCATATTATGAAAGGTTTGATCAAGTGAATTGTTATTTTCCTTCAAAATATTATCAATAGATTCAAAGCTTATATCCCTTGTTGAAGATGAATTATCCTTTGAGTAATCCCAAATATTCTTTATGATTTCAGGACCTCCTAAGTGTTCTTCTAAATATTGAAAATAAATAAAACTGCCATACATATGATTACTTTCGTTATTGATTGATTTAAAATTGCAATTTGAAAACCATGAACCTAAATACCTATATAGATCATTTATATTATCAAAGAGTTGATCTTCACTCCAAACAGCTGTCGCCTCCATAAGCCACAGCCTCTCAAAACAGTTATATGAAAATTGGATTGAATGAAAGAATTCGTGTACGGCAGTGACTTTTATATTTTCAATTTCAGTATGAATATTAAACTGTGAAGCAGAATAACTATTTCTCATTTTAATAAAGCTTGAGCAATATTGAGGTAATTCGTTATAGTTGCTAGTATAAGTAATTCCGAAATAGTAAGATGGTAAATTTTCAACATATATATTATAAAGATCATCATTTTCCATTGGATCTGAAACAGGAGGATCAAAGTCTAGGGTATCCATAAAAAATAACCAAACTTGTTCAAAAATTTCTCCCATTTGAATTATATAATTTAAACTTTCAACCTTATTAATCGATGTAGAATCTAGAGTAAAATGGAATCGATAATGCTCAGTTTCATAGGTTTGATCTAGATAGTCCGGTTTTTGAACAATTACCTTAGATCCTTTAAAAGCCAGTCCTAATTCCTCCAGGTCTTTTTTCTGTCTTTCATTTAAACTTTCAGCGCCATTTCTTATAATATTTGTGATATGAAATGTTGGATGAATATTTTTATTATTTTTAATTAATTGTCTATGTGAATGTACAGAGGAAACACTTTCTGATAAACATGTTGATACAATCAATAATAAGAGAAAGTTATTCCTCATCATTTTTTTCTTTAAAGCGATTACGAAACTTAAATCGTATATAGAGTGCCATGATAAAAAATGAAATTGCGCAACAAATAGAATAATATAGGATAGATTCCTTCATAATTTTTAAGAGGATAGTATACTAAAAATAAAAGCAGAAAAGAATAGACTTGCTCCTGCTTTAGTGTAGCTTTTTTCTAAACTACCCGATTCATTTGCAACACCCAGGATCATCATAAAAATACTAAATCTATACAACCAATTATTTCTATAGGGTATTCTATCATTTCTATTTATTTCTTTTACTTTTTGGTTTTTTGTTTCTTGCTTTGCAAAATATTTAATTGAATAAAAAAGATTTGCTGTAATAGATTGATTGTAATCATTGTATATAAAGTTATAATCTTCTATGGGTTCATTAATTTTGATTCCAATTTGAGTAGATTCTTTAATATCAATTATTTGTAACTCTTTAATTTCTCTCGGAATTATATCTGGTTTGATATTAGCAGAATCACCCTTTGTATTAAAGATGGTTAAGTAGAACCAACCCGTTTTGGCTTGCCAAGCATTTATTTGGTTTGTTTGCTGTAGTGTATCCAATTTCATAATTATTATTATTCCGTTTGATTTGGATTCTATTGCCATAGAATCTATTTGTGAGACCATCGACATAATGTTTACATGAATGGTTATTAATGTTAGAATGAGTTTTATAAAATTGATCAACGTTTATATGTTAAGGTTTATTTAAATTACAACATGTCAAAGTTCAGTCCATTTACAATATAATCATTTTTTATTAATAAAGATTATTTTTAATCAATATAATGCACATGGTAAAAATTAAAGCCCAATTCAAACTAATTTTCTATACTTTTTTTCTTTTAACATTAAGTTTCAGTCAAAATGATCAAATAGAGACTGATGATCATTCATCTTCACAAGAGCGTTCAGTACAAGGTGCATTTGGTGCAGTTACAATTGATGGGAAAATTTGGAACCAAATAGCATTGAGACCAACCGTTCCATTTGGACCCTTAAAAGTAGCTTTAGATCTTGTTCTGTACATTGATCAGAATGGAAATATTCATAGTGATGAGTGGGATTTTTCATCTGGAGAGAAAGTTAAAAATACTCTTATAGATAAAATTTATTACATACAATATTCAAGTAGAAATCAAAACAATTATTTTAAGATTGGTGCTTTAGATAATGTCACTATGGGTTATGGTGCGCTCATAAATAATTACAGCAACACACTTTTATATCCGCAGGTGAGAAAAGTTGGTATGGAATTCAAAAAAGAATTACCACAAGAATTAAACATTTATGGTTTTACAAATGATTTTAAAGAAAATATGGGTTTAGTTGGATTAAGGGTTTCTGCACCAATAAAAGGAAATTTCACATTGGGAATTTCATTTGCTAATGATCGAAATCAATATTTAGGTTTGAAGGATGTTGATGGTGATGGCCGTCCAGATTTAGTGGATGACTTTCCAAATGATAAGAATGTTTGGATTGATTCCGATAATGATGGTCTTGCTGATGCAGATCCATATGAGTTTGATATTGATGGGGATGGTATTACAGATACGCTTAACAGCGATATAGAAGGTTGGAATGTTGATGCCAATAATGATGGTATCATCGATATTATTGTATTAGATGATGAAATTGAAAGGAAACCTCAACCTATAAATATTAAAGAGGCAGAAGAAAAAAATATTTCATCATTTGCATTAGATTTAGGAATTCCATTAATGCGAGAGGCATTATTTTCACTAGACTTTTATACGCAATACGCTGCCCTGTTAGGAAAAACTATATACCCCACAACAGAGGATTCGCTCGTAGAAACAGGATACGGACTAATTCCATTAGGACTTTCAGCAAAATTTGGTCCTGCATCATTCAATCTAGAGTTTAGAATGATTCCTGAGGGAAATTTTGATTTTGGTTATTTTAATAAATCTTATGAAATCGAGCGATCAGCATTCAAAAGTGATTCTGGCAATAATGGTACTATAATAACAAAATCGGAAAGATTAGGTACTTATGGAAAGCAAAATGGTTTTTTTTCTTCATTGAAGCTAGACTTAGGTACTCTATTTGATGCGGGAATTACTTATCAAAATCTAAATGGTGAACAATATATTCAAGAATCCAACACATTTGAAGAATCTGAGAATCAAAGCTTCTCTGCAATTTTGCGACTTGTAAAACCAATAAGTAAAATCATGCGGGCAGATCTTTTTTATCAACAAAGAAATGTTCCAAATCCATTTCTTTTTGAATATTCTGAATCAACGATAATGGGTTATAATATTGGTTTAGATCTTGGTAATGGTATGATTTTAACATATGTCTTTAGAAGAAATTTTATTGATATGAATGGTGATGGAGATGTCAACGATGAAAATGAAATGATTAATATGACTAGTATAGAAACGAGTTTTTCATTTTAGATGAAATCTTCTGAAATTAGAAAATCCTTCCTAAAGTTTTTCGAAAAGAAAGGACATAAATTTATCCGTAGTTCATCAGTTGCACCGAATGATGACCCTACATTGCTTTTTACAAATGCTGGGATGAATCAGTTTAAATCAATTTTTCTAAATAAAGAGAATCCCAAACTTTTGCGCGCCGTAAACAGCCAAAAATGTATTCGAGTTTCTGGGAAACATAATGACCTTGAAGAGGTGGGGATAGACCTATTTCATCACACATTCTTTGAAATGCTTGGGAACTGGTCATTTGGCGATTATTACAAAGAAGAGGCAATTAAATGGACGTGGGAACTATTTACTGAGCTTTGGAAATTAGATAAAAACCGACTTTGGGTGTCTGTATATTATAAGGATGAGGAGGCATTTCAAATTTGGAAAAACTTCACAGATATTGAAGAAAATAGGATCGTAAAATGTAAAGAGGAAGATAACTTTTGGGAGATGGGTAATACTGGACCATGCGGTCCATGCTCAGAGGTTCATTATTATGTAGGAGATGAAGTGGATAATCAAATTGCTGATGGCGTTAATAATAGTGATCAATATTGGGAATTAGGAAATATCGTATTTATTCAATACAACCGTATAAATGATAAAAGTTTAGTTGATTTGACATCAAAACATATTGATACAGGCTTTGGACTAGAAAGAATATCTGCTATTTTACAAAAAAAAAATAGTAATTATGATACTGATCTATTTTACCCTGTTATAAAAGAAGTTGAATCGATATCTAATGTTCCTTATGCAGATAACGGTATTTCGCATAGAGTGATTGCAGACCATATTCGATTATTGTGCTTCTCCATTGCTGATGGTGCATTGCCCTCAAATGAGGGAAGAGGTTATGTAATAAGGCGTATTTTAAGAAGAGCGTCTAGATTTGGGAGAAATATTGGTTTAAAAAAGCCTTTTTTACACAAAATGGTTAAACAAATTGTAAAAATGATGAGTGACTTCTATCCAGAGCTAAAGGAAAAACAGAAACATATCGAAAAAGTAATACTTTCAGAAGAGGAATCATTTGGTAAAACTTTGGATAGAGGCTTAAACCATTTTGAAAAAATAATTCTAAAAAGTGAAAATCAATTCATTGATGGCAAAGATGCTTTTAAACTATATGATACTTTTGGGTTTCCAATTGATCTAACAGTTTTAATAGCAAAAGAAAGGAAAATAAATGTTGATGTCTCTGGTTTTGAAAAGCTTATGCAATCTCAGAAATTAAAAGCCAGGAAAACCAGTCGCTTTGACTTAAATCAAAAAACATTAAATTGGATAACTCTTTCTAAAGGTAGTCATTCTAAATTCCTAGGCTATGAAAGATTAACAACAAAATCCTCAATTCGAAAATATGCGTTCGATGGTCAATCATTTTTAGTACTTTTGGACCAAACGCCATTCTATGCAGAATCTGGAGGCCAAATTGGAGATACAGGCACTATAAAAGGCAAAAATATTGATTTACAAGTGTTGGATGTGAAAAAAGAGGGTGAAATGTTTTTGCATATATGCAAGGGTAATATTGCTGAGAATAGTAAAGTCAAATGTAAGGTTTCGAAAAAAAGGAGGAACTCTATTAAAAGAAATCATACAGCAACTCATCTACTACACAAAGCTTTGAAAATTGTACTTGGAGAGCATGTTAATCAAGCAGGTTCTTTGGTTCACTCTAATTATCTGAGATTTGATCTAACTCACTTTGAAAAAATAAAACGCTCTGAAATTTTTGAAATCGAAACAATTGTTAACAAAGAAATATTGAGAAATAAAAAATTAAACGTTTCTATTCAAAAATATGAGGACGCAAAAAAAATGGGGTCAGAGGCTCTTTTTGGTGAAAAATATGGTGACGAAGTCAGGGTAGTTAAAGTAGGAGATTTTTCAAATGAACTTTGTGGAGGAACACATGTTAATCGAAGTGGGGACATTGGATCTTTTAAAATTACTGATGAATCATCACTTGCATCTGGGGTTAGGAGAATACAAGCTGTAACAGGTCCACAATCATTAGTTGAAATGCAAAATAATTCCCTAACCGTAAACAAGCTTCAAGCTTTATTAAATGAGCCTAAAATAAAATTAATTGAGCGAGTGGAAAACTTATTAATTGAGAAAAAGAAATTAGAAAAACTTTCTAAAAATAAAACAAGACTAAAAGAAAACGATGGCCTTTTAGATAATATAATAAATATTGGTAAAAATAGTATACTAGTCGAAAATGTTAAGGTTGAAAGTAAGGATGAACTAAAAGCAATAGCTGATGTTGCTCTAAGAAAAATAAAAACTGGTGTTGGCGCCCTGTTTAGCAATAGTCTTGAAAAGCCAATTGCTATAATAATTGTTACAAAAAATAATATTTCTTCAGGGATA
>CACLYL010000051.1 GCA_902611135.1 uncultured Fidelibacterota bacterium
TTGATTTCAAAAGATATTGAGCCTGTTGCCTTTGATCATGATTGTAGAGAAGGAATATGTGGAATGTGTTCAATGGTAATAAATGGTCGGCCCCATGGCCCACTCAAAGGGACCACAACCTGTCAATTACATATGTGGCATTTTAATAATAACGATACAATAGTTATTGAACCTTGGAGAGCAAAAGCCTTCCCGGTTGTAAAAGACTTAGTTGTGGATAGATCCAGTTTTGACCGTATTATTCAGGCAGGTGGTTATATATCCGTAAATACTGGCAGTGCTCCAGATGGGAACGCCATTCCAATCAGTAAAGAAGTTGCAGAAAATGCATTTGATGCAGCAGCATGTATTGGGTGTGGAGCGTGTGTGGCGGCATGTAAAAATGCTTCTGCAAGTCTATTCACATCAGCAAAAATAGCACAACTATCTTATCTGCCTCAAGGTCAGCCTGAGCGAGAAGAGAGAGTTGTTGGTATGGTAAGCAAAATGGATGAGGAAGGCTTTGGACATTGTACTAATACTGGTGCGTGTGAAGCAGAATGTCCCAAAGAAATATCAATAGAGTATGTCAGGAAGATGAATGTAGAATTTCATCGAGCAAACCTCAAAGGTTAAAGAAATTGATCTAAACTTATTTTAGTCTAAAATTAACAGGGATTGATATCCAAACACCAACGGCCCTTTCTCTTTGCTTTGCCGGTCTGAAACGAGTTGCTTTTATAGCTTCCATTGCTGCTTCATCTAACCCGGTGTTTGGTACACCCTTTAATATTAAAGTTTCCTTAACTCTCCCTTTCTCATCAATAAAAGCCTGTACAACAATTACTCCTTCTATTCCTGCCTCTTGAGCAATTTCTGGATAGACTGGTCTAATTGGAGTCATTGCTACTGGAGGATCATCGTAAGGAATGAATACAACTTTTGGCCCAGAGGGGGGAGGGGGAGGGGCATCCATATTTGAAAAATCATCAAAGTCTAATTCATCTAAGGTTAGATCCTCTGCAATATCTTCATCATCAGAAGGGACAGGTATAGATGGCCTTGCTGGAGGAGGAGTATTATCAATTTGTTGAGTTTGTGGGATATCAATATTCTCGATGATCAGCTGATCAACTGTTTCAAACGATAAAGTATTTATAAATCTAGGATAAATTAGAAAATTAAGAATGATTAATATTATTCCGACTAAGGTCGTTAGTCTAATTATGAGAGGGTAGTTTTTTTTTAAAGGATTAATATGTCTCATTAATCAACTAAAGTCTTTGTAGAGTAATTAAGCTTTAGAGCTTCTACTTTTCTTAAGTTTTCATGAATGTCTGACACTATTCCCATTTCAGCTTCTTCATCACCTTTTAATGAAACAACAATTTGAGGGTCGGAAACTCTTTTGTCATACATGACCATAGATACCTCATCAACATTCATAAGTCTGTCGTCTATTGAAACAAGTCCTTCTTTTGATACCCAAACTTGAACAGTATGGCGCTTTGATTTTAACTTTTCAATTCGTTTCGCTTTAGGAAGGTTTACTGGTAGGCCGGAATATTCCTTTAAAACAGTAGTAACCATAAAAAAAACTAATAACATAAAAATTATATCAGGCATCGAAGATGTTGGAATTTCACTTGATATCTTAGTCTTTTTCTTGAATTTCATTAATTACTATTTGCTATTGAGATACGTTTTGCATCTGCTCTTTTAAGTTGATCGATAACTTTCACATAATCATTATATGCTGTTTTTGGATGAGCTTTTACAGAGACTATTAATTTATCATTTGCTCTTAGTTTTTGACTAACCACACGGTGTATTTGGTCTATGCTAGTTGGTTCTTCGTCTAATAACACTTTGCCCTGAGAATTTATCAAGCAATTAAGAATATTTTCTTTCCTAATTTCTATTTCCATGTCTCCAGGTGGAGGTAAAACAATTCCTAAACCCTTATCTGTATCAATAGTGGTGGTGACTAGGAAAAAAACTAATAACAAAAATGCTATATCAGCCATTGATGATGTTGGTATTCCCTCAGCTTTAAATCTTCTTTTTTTTGTCATTGAAATACTTTATAAATCTCTACTACTTACTGCTGCTATTTTCTTGAAGGTGGTCAATTATTTTTATTGATTGTTCTTCCATATCAAGGACAAGCTTATCAATCCTGGAAACAAATATATTCTGAAAAGTTTGGATAATCATTGCAACAATTAGACCGGCAGCAGTTGTTAATAGAGCTTGTGAGATACCCCCAGCAACAACTGCAGGTGATATGTCATTTGCTGCTTTTATTGCGTCAAATGCACCGATCATACCTACAACTGTTCCGGTGAAACCCAACATAGGAGCGATTGTAATGACAGCATTTAACCAAATCATATTTTTTTCAAGAAATGCCATTTCTATAGCCCCAGCATTTTGTATAGCTTTTTCGACATCGTCAAGACCTCTATGCATTTTTGATAGCCCAGCATGAAAAATTGAAGCGACGGGCCCTTTTTCTTCATTACAAATTTGAATTGCACCATCAGTATCGCCAGCATTTATTTTTTCAGTAATTTCATTAAAAAACTTTGTGGAGTCAATACCTGATAACATTAAGCTGTATGCTCTTTCTAATACGAATCCAAGACCAAAAATTAGAGCGATTAGAATAGGCCACATAAAAGAGCCTCCTTGTAAAAAGTAATCTACCATTTTAATACCTCGTTTATAATTTCTAGATAAATTTGATTTATTTTAATGTAAGTTTGTACTATAATTTAATTTAATGCCTTTAAGAATGCATTAGCTTCATGAAAATGTTTTAGTGCCTCAACAACCTGATTGTCAACTTTTAAGCGAATATTTGCTCCCTCGTTTTTACCCCAAATATTTTCGGCTATCTCACTTTTTATTCTGTTGCTTATAAAGTCTGTATTTAACTTTAATGAATCATTAGATATAAAAATAGAATCCTGTTTTAAATGGATTAGGAAATCTTCAAAAACTTTATCAGACATGTCCCAGTTATCCCTAAATTCTTCAAAAGAATTATAATCACCTTTATTTTTAGATGCATATTCTGAAGCAAAGTTAAAGAAAGGTCTTTTAGGATTTCTAAGTATTTTACTGGTTTCGCTGTTTACCTTTGACTTATATGGGATATATATATCCGGAGTTATACCACCACCACCATATACTGTTCTTCCCATCTTTGTAGTATATTTTGGCCTTAGTTCTTTTAGGCTGTCAATTATGGATTCTCTATCGTTCGCATAGAGTTCTTTATAATACGCTAAATCGTTGCCATCTTCGTATGGTCTTTGGATTAATCTTCCTGAGGGTGTATAGTACCTAGCTATTGTTACCCTGACTGCTGCACCTGACTCTAAAGGTAATTGGCGTTGTACAAGACCTTTTCCAAAACTAGTTTCTCCAACAACTAAACCCCTATCTAAGTCTTGGACAGCACCCGATACAATTTCAGCGGCACTTGCAGAACCTCGATTTATTAAAACTATAAGAGAAAAACGTTCGTTCCCAACCTTAGAAGAACCTTTAAATACTTGATTTGATTCCTTTATTTTTCCTAAAGTGTAAACAAGAGTGTCGTCTGAAGTTATAAACTGATCTACAATTGCTGCTGCTTGTTCTAAATATCCACCACTATTTCCTCTTAAATCAAATAGAAGTTGTTTCATTCCTTTTTCTAATAAATCATTAATTGAAGATAAGACCTCATCTTTAGTTGTTGCAGAAAATCTCCGTAGAAAGATATATCCTGTTTCTTTATCTAGCATAGTAGCTGCCCCAACGCTATAAATGGGTATTTCATCTCTGATTATCGTGACATCAAAGGGATCTTTTCTACCAATCCTACTAATTGTCACTAAAACTTTAGTGTTCTTTTTTCCTCTAAGTTTTTTAAAAACTTCATCCTTGGTTATTTTATAAGCATCTTCTCCATCTATTGCTATTATTTTGTCTCCTGGCATTAATCCAGCAATATATGAAGGGCTATCTGGGATTGGAGAAATTACGGTTATGAAGCCATCTAATATATCAAACTCGATTCCAATGCCTTGAAATTTCCCTTTAAAAATTTCATCAATATTTTCCTGATCTTTCGCAGGGATGTAAGTTGAGTGTGGGTCAAGTTCTTCCATAAGTCCAAAAAAAGCGCCATCCATAACTTTTCCAAGATCAACACTATCAAAATAGAAATGATTTAAATATCCTAGAATTTGATTTAGATCCTTTAATTTATTTTGTAAGATTCTATATACATTCTTATTGCTGGAGTATGCTTTTGGCATAAAAATTGAAAATGCAATAAAAAATCCAAATAAACCAGAAAAAAGGTATGGTAAAAAGCGTTTGACTCTATTTATCATTTTTAGGTTCTATAAGCCCAAATAAAGCATCGTTCTGAAAGATATACCGCTTACGGAAGAAGTTGGTGAATCCTCAATATAACGACCATTCAACTTCCAATTTCCAGCATTGATTGTTCCTCTGTTGAAGCCTAAGCTTATCCTTAATCCTAATCTTTCAAGGAATTGCCATTTTATTGCAACGTAAGGTTGAAAATTAAAAAAAGAAGCACTTATGTCCCTTAAGAAACTAGGAATTTCTAATGGTTTAAAGGTTTCAGAGTTATTGTAAAGGTCTTGGGATAGCCCATAAAACAGAGTATCACCCCGCATTTCTCCATATGCGTTAGAAAACACATTTTCCCAAGTTGAAGAGCCACTTTTTTGTTCTATAGCCATGTTAATTCTGCCAAGTCCAAGTAATGCTCCTGTAGATAATTCAAGATCTTGCAGAAGAGGCATAACATACTCTACGCTTGCAGCGCCCAACATAAATGAAAATTTTGCTCTTATTGACATAGAGTAAAATCCTTCATATTCTTTTTGAGTATTTTCACCAGGGTCCTGTTTGCCATTTTCGTTTAAATCAAGAAATATCATGGCAAATGGAACAGTACTGACGGTAGAAGAGCCCATTCCTGCGTAGCCTCCAAGTCTCCATCTACCAGTTATATGAGCAAAGCCTTCACCGCCGTGTATCACGAATGGATCATCAAACTGTGTTGTGTCTAGACCAAAATTATCGAGAGAAGATGATCCAGGGATACCATTTAATTTAATATACATAGGACTGTAACCAATACCTCCTCCTAAAAAATCTTCAGCAGGGTAATTAAACTGGCTAAAAGAGCAAGAGCAAATTAAAAAGATAAATACAGCAAATTTTTTCATATTAAAAGAATTCTCCGCACATGACTATTCATCAACTTATGAGATTAAGTTCATTATTCAAATTTAACAATAAAATACATTTTAAAATTTAAAAATAAGACATAATCTAGAAATTCGGTGTTTTTCTTGTAAAAATAGTAGCAATAAGCTATATTTTTGAGCGGGTATACGAGGTAAGGGAGACTTTAATGTGGTCTACCTCACAAATTAATTTACTTTAAATAGAAAATAGTTACGTATTAAGTAACATTTAATGGGGCTAACATGCGCTTCTTAAAATACTATATTTTTGCAATTGTAAGCTTATCAATTTTATCTGCAAATATTACTGTGATAGTTGATGGGCCCTATGACATTAACAAAAACGGGAAAACAGAGTCTTTTGTTTTAAACGATCCAGATTTTTCAATAAAATGGATAGAATTTGAAGGAGTTTCAAAAAAAACCCACCTCTGGCGATATAAAAGTAATGATTTAGAAAAGTATGTTGACCTTGAAGTCTTTGACCTAAATAGCGATGGATACGATGATTTAATTACTCTTGTTGATTTGTCTTTATCTGTATCTGAAAAGAGTTGGTTGCATGTATTTTTAGGTGAGGATAATGGATTTAAAAAAGAGCCTTTAAAGTTAAGGAACTCTAGTAGGGATAAAAACTTCTTTAGACCATCTAACTTTACTCTTTTGAAAGGGAACCCAGTTAAGTTTGCCGTTGCACTAGGAGCAACTGTTCGTGAAGCTATGTTGTTTGAATTAAAAATAGAGGATGGCATTCTTTTATTGTTTAATTCGGAATTCTTAAGAGAGCCCAATACAAATAATGGTTCAGGGTCATTTCATATTGGAAACTTTATCAATAACAACATTAGTTATATCTCTTTAATTTCATATCAAAAGGATGAATTAAGGGTGTCTACTTTTGATATCGAAGGGAAAAATAACTTTATCAACTCTAGTATATATGATGTACAGAATTTAAAGAGGATAAATGGCTCAGGAATTAAACAAAGTTCAACTAAATCTTTGAAAAAACAAGGCGTTATAATTCCTCTTGTTTCAAATGAGGCATTTTTTTTGACGATTATTAATAAAAGCCCCATGTTGTTTAAAACTAAATATTTAAAAGAAAATCATTATTCAGAGATTCAGGAT
>CACLYL010000052.1 GCA_902611135.1 uncultured Fidelibacterota bacterium
TTGATTTTCTTCTTTACTAACTAACTCATGTATATACTTAATTCCAGCAGCTTGTAGACAATTGTAGCTTCTAACCGACAATTCCATTTCATCTATAGTGAGATTTAATAATTTTCTTAAAGCCATAGTTTCATCTGAGACTCCATCCGAAACTTCTAGTACTGATGGATTAGATATAGCCTCAATGAATTTTAAATGATCCCTTAAGTACGTAGAAGAATATGAAATTGCATCTTTTGCTGTTATTGAACCATCAGTAGTTACATTTAATTTTAATATTTCAATCGGTTCTTTTGCACCGGGAACTGGATTTACCTCAAAATTAACATTTGTAACTGGGTTGAAAATACTATCTATCGATATAGTATCAACTGAAGAATTAGGCATTATATTATCTTCAGATGGTACATATCCCTTCCCAATTCCGATAGTCAATTCCATATTTAATTCTCCTTTAGAATTAATCTCAGTGATGTACTCATCGGGATTTAATATTTCAAATTGATCACTTAAATCTTGAATGTCTTTTGCTTTAAGCTCTTTTTTACCTTTCACTTGAATGTTAACTTTATCAGGTGAATTGTCCATAAGTTTAAAACGAACCTTCTTGAGATTCATAATTATATCTGCGACGTCTTCCTTTACTCCTGGTATTGATGAAAATTCATGCTGAACTCCATCAATTTTTACATGCGTAATTGCAGCACCAGGGATACTTGTCAGAAGCACCCTTCTAAGTGCATTCCCAATTGTAGTACCATACCCTCTGTCCAACGGTTGGAGGGTAAATGTTCCTTTATTGCCCGATTCTGTTATTTCATCAAATAAAACATTTAATTCCAAAGATTTTGTAGCCATTTAATATTTTCCTATAATAATTTAGTTTATTTTGAATAAAGTTCTACAACTAATTGCTCGTTAACGGTTAATTGCATTTCATCTCTTTCTGGTATAGAAATAAATACACCTTGCATCTTAGCTTTATTTATTTCTAACCAAGTTAGATCAATATCTCCCTTTATCCTTTTGAGAGAATTTATGATAATATCTAGTCTTTTACTTTTTTCACGCACATTTATAATTTGCCCCGGCTGAAGTAAGTATGATGGAATATTCACAATCTTATTATCAACCAGAAAATGTTTATGAGATATTAATTGCCTAGCAGATGGGCGAGAGGGGGCAAATCCCAGCCTGTAAACAATATTATCTAACCTTCTTTCTAAGAGTTGAAGCATATTTATTCCGGTTTCACCATCCATCTTATCTGCTTTTTGAAAATTATTTCTAAATTGCTTTTCCAGAAGCCCATAGGTAAACTTTATTTTTTGCTTTTCTTGTAGTTGAACACCATAGTTTGATAATTTTCCTCTTCTTGATTGGCCATGTTGACCTGGAGGATAAGCTTTCCTATTTAGTAGCCTATCATACTTGGGATTGCCAAAGATATTTTCTCCAAATTTTCTAACTAATTTCCCCTTTGCTGTTTTTAGTTTTCCCATTTTTTACCTTATACCCTTCTCTTTTTTGGAGGTCTACAACCATTATGAGGAAGTGGAGTAACATCTACAATACTCTTTATTTGTAATCCTGTAACTGCCAAAGCTCTGATCGCAGATTCCCTTCCAGCACCAGGCCCTTTTACCTTTACATCTAAACTAGTTAAACCTAAAGAAATGGCAACATTCCCAGCTTTTTCTGCAGCCACGGTCGCTGCATACGCAGTGCTTTTTCTTGAACCCTTAAATCCTGATGTTCCAGCTTTTTCCCAAACAATAACATTTCCACTTTGATCAGTTAATGTGATATGAGTATTATTAAATGTAGCTTTTATGTGTGCAATCCCGTTTGGATCGACTTTTATTTTTTTCTTTGTTTTTTGCTTTTTTTCAGACAAAATTTAATTCCTCTTATGTTAACTTTTTCCTAAGCCTATTGTTCTTTTTTTACCTTTCCTTGTTCGGGCATTTGTTTTTGTCCTTTGCCCATTTACTGGCAGACCTCTTCTATGTCGGATTCCCTTGTAAGTTCCGATATCTTTTAATCTTTTTATATTCATAGCATTAGACGAGCGTAGCTCACCTTCTACAAGATAACCGAGTTCAGAGATAGCATTTCTAATAGATACCACTTGTTCTTCAGTTAATTGATGCACTCTTAGATTTTTATCGATGTTAGCCTTAGTGCACAGAGCATCTGCTGTTTTCTTTCCAATACCATGGATGTACTGTAAAGAATAATTAATTTTTTTATTTCTAGGGATATCTACACCAACTATTCTTGCCATAATTATTTACCCTTGCCTTTGTTTGTGTTTGGGATTTTCACATATTACTAAGAGAACACCAGATCTCCGAATAATCTTGCATTTAGAACATATTTTTTTTACTGATGGACGAACTTTCATTATTACCTACTTTTGTCTATATGTAATCCGACCCCTAGTGAGATCATATGGCGATATTTCTAAAGTGACAACATCACCAGGTAAAATTTTGATAAAATGCATTCTCATTTTTCCACTAACATGTGCCAAAACTTCGTGATTTTGTCCTCCAATTTCTACATCTACTCTAAACATAGCGCTTGGCAATGTTTCCTTTATTATTCCGTCAATCGTAATTGGTTTTTCCTTGGCCACTAATTACTCCTTTCACTAAGAATTATTGGACCATCACTGGTGATCGCAATGGTATGCTCAAAGTGAGCAGATGGCTTCCCATCCTTAGTAAAAATAGTCCAACCATCATGAGCTGTATATATTTCTTTTTGCCCAATATTTAACATAGGTTCAATAGCTATGCACATTCCAGCCTTCAATTTAATACCATCATTTGCATGACCATAATTTGGAATCTGAGGCTCTTCATGGAGGTCTGTACCAATACCATGCCCAACTAACTCTCTAACGATTGAAAACCCATGTTTCTCAGCGTATGTTTGAATCGCATTACCGATATCACCGACAAAGTTTCCAGGTTTCGCTTGATTTATGCCCAGATATAGTGATTCTTTGGTAACATCTAATAATTTTCTTTTTTCATCTGATACTTTATTAACCGGAAATGACTTCGCATGATCTCCATAATATCCATCATATTCTGCTCCACAATCAATCCCAACAATCTGTCCCTCCTCTAAGCGAGTTGGAGAAGGTATACCATGTACAACAGCATGATCTACAGAAACACATAAAGTAGAGGGAAACCCCATGTATCCCTTGAAAGCAGGCCTAGCTCCTTTTGATAAAATAAAATTTTCAGCTTTTTTATCCAACTCTAATATTGATTGCCCAGGCTTTATAAACTCTTCAAGCATAATTAAAGTATCGGCAACTATTTGACAACTAAATGCTATTTTTTTTATCTCTTCCTCAGATCTGATATTAACCATATTAAGACCTCCTCCTACCTCTTATTTTACCTTTTGATAAAAAACCATCATAGTGCCTCATCATTAGGTGAGACTCAATTTGTTGAAGTGTATCAAGTGCTACACCAACTATTATCAATAGGCTGGTGCCTCCGAAAAATGAAGCTAAATCATAATTTACATCCATAAAGGTCATCAATAGATATGGAAAAATCGCTACAAATGCCAAAGCTATCGAACCTGGTAAGGTTACACGAGTCAAAATATTATCTATATATTCAGCTGTTCTTTTGCCAGGTCTGACTCCTGGTATAAACCCACCCTGTTGCTTCATTGTAGAAGATACCTGGACAGGGTCAAATGCTATGGCTGTGTAAAAATAGGTAAAAAAGATTATCATTAATCCAAAAAATAACCAATAAAATGGATGCTCAAATGAAAACCAATTCATTAAACTTTGTGCAAAATCACTATCTCCAAGAAAAGTTGCTAATGTACTTGGTATAAACATTATAGATTGGGCAAAGATTATAGGCATTACACCTGCTGTATTTACTCTCATTGGGATGTGAGTATTTTGACCTCCATATACTTTTCTTCCTACCACCCTCTTAGCGTACTGAACTGGAATCTTCCTTGTACCTTGGGTCAATAAAACTACAAAACAAATTATGAAAAACATGATACCAATCAATATAAACTCTGACAATAAGTTTCGAACACCTTGCTGCACAAGCATAATTTCATTGTTAATAACAGTGGGAAATGCGGCAACAATTCCAACCATTATAATAAGAGAAATACCATTTCCAATACCTCTCTCAGTAATGCGTTCACCCAGCCACATTAAAAATAATGTGCCAGTAACCATACTGACAACGCCAGTAAAGGTAAAAATTATTCCAGGATTAAATACAACTGAGCTTCCATTATCAGTTAAACTTGGAAGAAATACAGCGACTACACCATAGGATTGCATTGTTGCAAGAAAAACAGTACCATATCTTGTAATTTGGGTAATTTTTTTTCTGCCAGCTTCTCCCTCCTTTTGTAATCTTTGAAAGTATGGAACAACTGAGCCCATTAATTGGATTATAATAGAGGATGAGATATAAGGCATAATTCCTAGAGAAAACAAAGATGCCTTTTCAAAAGCACCTCCGACAAATGTATTAAATAATCCAAATAATGTGTTTTTCATGTTTGAAAATGCACCTGCCAGAGCTTCGCCATCTACTCCAGGAATAGGAATATGCGAACCGATTCTAACCACTACAAGTATAGCGATGGTAAATAGGATCCTCTGACGTAATTCAGGAATGATAAAAATGTTTTTAAGCTTATCAATCATTGCAACTTACATGAGCCTCCTGATTTTTCAATTTTTTTCTTAGCTGACTTGCTAAATGCATTCGCCTCTACGATTACCTTTTTGTCAATGTCTCCATCGCCAAGTATTTTTACTGGAAGTGAAATTGATTTAATTAATCCCTTTTCTTTTAAACTTTCAGCAGTTATCAGCTCGATTTCAATTTTATTTAATGAGGAGACATTAACAATCTGATATTCACTTTTAAAAATATTAGTAAACCCTCTTTTTGGAAGTCTTCTTGCTAGGGACATCTGACCTCCTTCAAACCAGGGCCTTCTTTTAAAACCAGATCGTTGACCAGCTCCTTTATTACCCCTACCAGCAGATTTACCTGAGCCTGAACCATGTCCTCTACCAACTCTTTTTTTATTTCTTATAGAGCCCTTAATAGGTTTGAGTGAATTTAATTTCATTTTTCGATTACCTCTAGCAGATGAGAAACTTTATCAATCATACCTCTAATAGCTGGGGTATCATTCTTTTCAATGGTTTGGTTCATTTTTCTTAAACCCAATGCTCTTAGAGTATCTTTAGATTTTTTTCTGTATCCTATTCCACTTTTGATCTGTTTAATTAGTATTTTTTTTGTCATCAGTTAAAAACCCTCTCAATCTTCACTCCTCGCTTATTTGCAATTTTTACAGCGTCTTTTAGTGAGACTAAAGCATTCATTGTTGCTCTAACTAGATTTAAAATATTTTTTGAACCTTGTCTCTTTGTAAGAATATTATTAATTCCGACCTGTTCAAGCACTAATCGAACAGAGGCCCCTGCAATAATACCTGTTCCTGGCGATGCAGGCTTAAGAAAAATCCTGCTAGATCCATGCTTTCCAATTATAGTATGCGGTATAGTTCCATTAATAATCGATATCTTAACCAAGCTTCTTTTTGCAATCTCTTTTCCTTTATTAATGGCAGAGATTACCTCATTGGCTTTTCCTAGACCAATACCAACATAACCATTTCCATCGCCTATCACAACTAAAGCAGAAAACCTAAACCTTTTACCTCTAGATGTAACTTTTGCCGTTCTATTTATTTTAATAACAGATTCTTCATTAAGATCGAGTTCTCCTGGGTTGATAATAGCCAAATTTCTCTCCTTATAGTTCTAAACCATGATTTCTAGCAGATTCTGTGAATGCTTTTACTCTTCCATGGTATGATAAACCATTTCGATCTAATACCAATGAACCTACATTTGCTTTCTTTGCTCTCTTTGCTAATTCCTTGCCGACCAGCTTGCATATCTCAGTCTTTTTATGTTGTTTTTGAATCAACGATTTTACTTCTTTTTCTTTGGTTGAAATGGAAACTAAAGTGTGTCCTTTTAAGTCATCAATTATTTGCGCTTCAAAGTGTAGTAGACTCCTTGATATAACCAATCTTAATCTGTTTGGATGAAACCTAGCAGTTTTTTTGCTTCTATTTCTTCTTCGTAATTTACGTCTAATTAATGCCTTACTTTTTACCATAATAATATTACTTTGAGCCTACTGTCTTTCCTTGTTTCGAGATTACAAATTCATCTTTATATCGAATACCTTTTCCCTTGTACGGTTCAGGTTTTCT
>CACLYL010000053.1 GCA_902611135.1 uncultured Fidelibacterota bacterium
GATATAAAAAATTAGTCGTTAAAACTTTAATTGGAGCAGAATCATCAAACAAAGGTTATTTTCAAAATATAACAGCAAAAATTCCGCTCAGCCCTAATCATCAACTAAGAATATCATTATTAAATCGGAATTTAAGTGATCAAATCACGCCAGTAGGTACGCTTAAGAATACACAATCTACCAATCAAGAGCTTCATGGAAGATACATGTACTTTGGTAGTGATTTTTATTCATCGTTTTCACTAGAAGGATTCGATATTGACTACGGTATACCAGGAAGCCCTGAAGGTCACATCAATGGTGTAGATATATCTATGTCTAGAAACACCCAAAAGTTTAGTTTTCATAAAGATATTTCAATAGCTGGTTTCCAAACTTTTGATATCGATCAACGCTATGTAGACTATAGACACTCAGAATCGGTAACAGGATCTTCTTATGAATCAGTAATTTTAGCTCATCAAATTTTATCTTTTAGCGCGAAATTATCAGGTAATCAAAAAACAATAGGTTCTATGTTAAAAGTAAGAGATTTCCAAGCGTATGAATTCTATTGGACACCAGATGCTAAAGAAGTTTTAGCTTCAATTTATGGACTGTATGAAAAAGAAATTAATAAGTTTACCTTGCAAAGTTCTTTTAGATTAGAGAATAAATTTATTGAACCGGATATAACTAGTGAATATTTTTATGCTAATTTAGATATTAATCAAATTCAAAAAAGAAATTTTACATTATTTTCAGCCGCAACTGCTGCCATAATTGATTGGAGAAAGTGGGAACTATCGTTTGGATCAATGGTAACAAGTCGTGCTCCCAGTATTGAGGATTTATATTCTGATGGTCCCCATCTCGGAGTCTATAATTATGAAATTGGATTACCTCAGTTAGGTGCGGAACATACATATGGATTAGAAGGTAGTTTAAAGTATAAAAGTGATAAAACAAGAGTTAAGATTACCAGTTATCAAAATTACAGTCCCAACTACCACCTAAGTAAAAGATTGGGAACAGGATATGAACCAGGTGCGGATTGGATTGAATGGGGTAGTGGATCAGCTGGGTGGTTATATATTTATCAAATGGATGGTTTAGAGGTCCATATACATGGTTATGAATCTGACTTTACTTATAAATTTAATGAGTTATTTAACATAAGCAGCAGTTTCTCTGTTACTAGAGGTGAAAATTTGACCGAAAATTCACCGCTATATTACATGCCTCCTGATAGGATAATTCTATCAACTGGGTTCAACCTAGAGCCACTTTCATTTAATCTAAGCTTTAAAAAAGTATTTGATCAAAACAGAACTGGTCTATATGAACAAACTACAAAAGGATATAGATTATATAATTTAAATGCAACCTATAGTGTTCCTTCTTCAAAAGCATTTCATAAAATTATTTTTCAAATTGATAATATTTTTAATGTAGAATATTACAATCACTTATCCAGAATTAAATCAATCATGCCTGAAAAAGGAAGAAATATAGCCTTACAATATAGATTGTTTTTCTAGTTTGAAAACATTAAGTAATCTTTTAAAGACCTTTAATATACTTGACAACCTCATCAAAAATTTTAGCCTCAAAGTCAGCTTTTTTTACCACATTTTTACGAGAAACATTTTCAGTATAAGCAAAGAAAATTACCCGATCCCCTAACCTTTTTATTTCCCAGTCCGTAATTCCATCTCCTACCACAATTAAGTTTTTATTTAAACCAAGTTGTTTTACTTGATCAAGCTTTCCTCCTGACCTGCTTAAAAGATTTTTCTTATTAACCCCATTGAATTTTCCATTTTTAAATATTAGCTCATTTGCATAAATATTTTCTTCTTTTAGCCCTAATTTAACTGCAACTGGTTTAATCATATCTTTAAATCCACCTGAAAAAATTAAAATATTATCTCTATATTTTTTTAGCCAGCCGATATTTTCTATAAACGAAGGAGAAATGAGTTTAGTTACTGATTTAATTGATTTATTTAAATGAAATTGGTCTAATTCTAAGATTCTTAATCTTCTATTTAAAGATTCTTGAAAAGAAATTCGGCCTTCCATACCCTCATCAGTTAACTTTTTAATTTCTTGAATTTTTAAATTGGATTCTAAACTATTTTTGAAAGCTGTCTCTGCTAAAAGATCGAGCGATTCTCCTTTTATTATCGTGCTATCAAAATCTAAGATTAAAGTCCAATCTTTATGGCCCATACTAAACTTTAAACTGTTTTAGCTCAACGATTTCTATGTTAGAAGCTATTTTCTCCAATGTTTTTTGATTTAAGTTCTGATCTATTTTTATAATTGAAATTGGATCTTCCTTTAGGTGAGGTCTACTTAAAATATATTCTGCAATATTTATATCTTCTTTACCTAGAATTGTACCAACTCTACCAACAACTCCTGGGACATCTTTATTTTTCAATGCTAATATACACCCTTCAGGATAAAAGTTAATTTCATGATTCATGAACTTCAAAATTCTCATTTCTTTTTCAAAAACACTCCCACCAATATTATAGCTCTTATCCTTTGTATATACATAAGTATCAATGAAATTTGCGTATTTTTCTGTTTGAGGCTTAAGTGTTGTGATAATTTCTATGCCGCGTTCTTCAAGAATAGTAAAGGCATTAACATAGTTTACTCTTCCATCAACAATTTTTGATAAAACTCCTTGGATAAAGGCAATACTAATAGGATTAACTTCCGTTACAAATCCATAAAAATTTATTTCAATCTTTTTTACTGGATTATCCGCTAATTGGGATTGGATTTTTCCTAGTACTTCGGATAATTTTAAATGTGTCTTAATTTTCCGCATAATAGACATGTCAGAAATAGGAAGATTTACTGCATTTGTCAACTTTTCTTGTTCAAAAAAGTCAATTATTTGCTTACATATTGATTGAGACACACCCTCCTTAGCTTCAATTGTAGAGGCACCCAGATGTGGTGTCAAAAGTAAATTTTTTGCTTTTAACAATGGACTATTTGACTTCATGGGCTCTTGACTAAAAACATCTAAAGCTGCCCCAGAAATTATATTTTCATTTAACGCCTTGGATAAATCCAGTTCATTGATAATTCCGCCCCTTGCAACATTAATAATTTTTGATTCTTTTTTCATCATTTGAATTCTTTTGAAATCAAATAAATCCCTTGTAGTATCATTTAGAGGGACATGAATAGAAATAATATCACTTTCTTTAGTTAAAGTATCGAGATCAACTATTTTAATTTTATCATCATTAAATAGACTTTTGTTAATATATGGATCAAAACCAAGAACTCTTACCTTAAATGGTAATACCCTATCAATAACCTCTCTTCCAATTTTTCCTAATCCCACTATACCAAGAACCTTATCCTTTAATTCATTGCCAATTAATTTAGCTCTATCCCATTTGCCTTCATTCAGTGTAATATGTCCAGTGTGAAGATTTCTCGATAGGGCTAGTATCATCGCTATTGTATGTTCTGCAGCTGAAATGGAATTCCCATCTGGTACGTTCATCACAACAATTCCTTTTTTTGTTGCTGCATCAATAGAAATATTATCCACACCGACTCCAGCACGGCCAATTACTTGTAAGTTTTTTGCCTTTTTGATCTGTTTTTTATCTATAACCGTTCCGCTTCTGATAATCCAAGCATGTATTTGATCGATTACTTCTTCGATTCTATTCTTAGAATTTGATTTATCAATCACTTCGAAATGCTGCTTATTAAATTGTCGCTTGCCTGTTTTTGAAATAGGATCTGTAATAAGAACTTTGAGTTTCATTTTGCTTAATTTTTAATTATTTCATCAAAAATTTCTAAATATTCAATAAGATCATCCATGTAAATATTACCCATATGACTTATTCTGAAAGCTTTTGTCCTTAAAATACCATAGCCCCTATCCATTCTAAATCCTCTTTCCAAGAATTTTTCATTTATATTATTAATATCCCATATTTTTAGATTCTCAATACAAGTAAGAGTATTTGACTCATAGCCTTTCTCTGGAAATAGTTTTTGTCCATGATTTAACGCCCATTCTCTAGTTGTTTGAGCCATAGAAATATGCCTATCCCATCTATTTTCAAGACCTTCCTCTTTAATTTTCTTCAAAACATACTTTAAGCCATAAAGATGTGGAATTGAAGGCGTTGTTAAAGTCTGATTTTTTCTTATCGACTTGTCATAGCTTTCTAAATTAAGATAATAGCCTCTGCCGGGTATCTTTTTTGATTTTTGATAAATTTTATCGGAAAACGCGCAAACTGAAAAACCTGCTGGAAGACCCCATGCTTTTTGAGTAGATGAAAAAATATAGTCAATTCCTAATTTATCAATCTCTATTTTAGTCCCAGCCATAGAACTAACTGAATCTACTAGCCAAATGATATCGGGATATTTGTTTAAAAGGAGATTAGAGATTTCTTCTAGATTACTCATAACCCCTGTAGATGTTTCATTATGGACCATTGCAAAAACATCGAATTTTCCTGTCGACAATAATTTATCTATGTCCTCCACTTTGATGGCTTTACCCCAATCATAATCAATAGACTCAGAATGATAATTATACTGTTTTGAAATTTTTAACCATTTCTTACTAAAAGCACCATTTACTGCATGCAAAACACCTTTGTTTACAGAATTATTTGTGCCCATCTCCCACAAAGCTGAAGCTGGATTTGACATTAATAATATTTTATTTTCAGTATATAAGAGATTTTTTATACCTTCAATGATTTCTTCAATTATCCTGGATATTTCAGGTGTTCTATGTCCAATTTGCTTTTTTGACATAGCAGATAGGATTTCATCTGTTACATGAGTTGGACCTGGAATAAATAACTTTGGAACTTTCAATTAATAAAAATAAATAAAGATTTTGTTGCTAGATATTAAATAAGAATTATAATACCTTTAAAGTGTATTTATACCTTAATTAGATTTTTTTAATAATAAAACGTATTATTATAAAAAAGGAATTATAATGAAATCAATTTTAGAAAGTTTGTTCCTCCCATTTTTGTGGACTTTGTCCTTTTATTCATGCGCATCCCCGAAATATCCTGAGCAATTTAAATTTTCATCAAATTATGATCAAATAAAAATTGGGTTTGGCTCTTGCTTAAAACAAGATTTGCCAATGCCGATATTTCAATCAATTAAAAGAGATAATTTTGATTTATTTTTAATGCTTGGAGATAACGTCTATGGTGATACCGAAAGAAGTGATTTAATGGAGTTAAAATTAGCCTATGAGAAACAAAAGGAAAATTTTAAAAATCTTCATTTTAATTTTCCTTTTGAAGCAATTTGGGACGATCATGATTATGGACTAAATGATGCAGGGAGTGAGTATCCATATAAAACTAAATCAAAAGATCTATTTTTAGACTTTTGGAATGTTCCAATGAACGATGCTCGAAGAAAAAGGGAAGGTTTATATCACGAAAAATTAATATCACTTGGCGATAAAAGATTACAATTGTTATTTCTTGACACACGAACTTTTAGGGACAACCTTTTAAAAACTGATGAATATGGTTCCCCGGGAAAAGAGAGATATATTTCAAATCAAGATAGTGCTTTAACGATTTTAGGCTATGAACAGTGGTCTTGGCTACAACAAAAGGTGAATGACAGTTATGATTTTAGAATAATAGTTTCATCAATTCAATTCCTTCCTATTGGTCATGGATGGGAATCATGGAATAATTTTCCACATGAGCGGGAAAAACTAGTTAAGATGATTAAAAGTTCATCTATCAAAAGCACTGTGTTCATATCTGGAGATAGACACCGAGGTGGCTTTTATAAAAAACCTATAAAAGAAGGTTATAACATCTATGAAATTACTTCAAGTAGTCTAAATGCATCTTTCCCAAATAAAGAAGAATACGGTCCACTTAGGTTAGGTAAAACATACATTGAGGAAAATTATGGCTCGATTACAATAAGCAGTTTAAAAGGTGAGGTTATAGTTGACCTGTTGAATATTGAGGGCAAAATTTTGAAGTCAATCAAAATCAGCAGTTAGCAAGATCACACACGTTTGAATAAAGATAAAGTATTTAATTGGCTCTTTTTTTTAATTAACATCTTTGTAATGATATTTTTCATTTATTTACTAACTGATTGGCTATCTAATTAGTTTTTGAAATATTATTTTTTAGATTTTAAGATAAATAAGAACAACTTATTTTAAGAAATATTTTCATAGTCCCTAGAAAGTATAAATCAAAAATCAAAAAAGTCCCCACCTCACCTG
>CACLYL010000054.1 GCA_902611135.1 uncultured Fidelibacterota bacterium
CTTAATTTTTATTAGATCTCCATTCCGCACAAAGTAGTTATAAGAAAGTCTAAGGTTTAAACTTAATAAGATAATTATTAATTTAGCTTTATTTTGTAGGAGTGATTTTAGGCAAACTAAAAAAGTGTTATTGCTAATATAGTCGTATACTATAAACTTCAAAAAATTTAAAAGATGCATAACAAAATATGATTTCAATAGAAAAACATTTAAATCAATATGGTTTATTTAAGTTTAATAGTTTCGATGAGATTGAAGAATATGCATATTTAAATTTTTCCAAACCATCTGAAGAGGAGCTAGAATTACTTAATAATAGAGAATTGGCTAATCCCTATAGCTCTTTTTTAGATAATCTTAAATTTTATAATGGAGTAGGCTCATCAGATGTTCTTAGATCAATTATTCTATCAGAAAAGTTTGGGTCTTATGTAGAGTGCTCTAAAATTATTTTAAATACGTTAAATAATCCTAAAAAGATATTAGATGTAGGATGCAATATTGGTTATCTAACAACTTGGTTTGCAAAATTTTTTGTCGATGGAATAATTACTGGTATTGACAATTCCATAGAAAGCATTAATTATGCAATTGAAATGAAAAATAAAATTCAGGTTGATAATGTTTATTTCCAGGTGATGGATATTAATAATATGAAATTCTCTATCAAGTCCTTTGATACTATAATAGATACTCAAAGTATCTATTATTCAGACAAAAGAGGCAGAGTATTCAATTTAATTAAAAAAATAATAACAGATGATGGCATGCTTATAACCGTCCCAGGTATTGGAGAATTAGATAAGATAGAACTTTATTTAAATGATATTCGCAGATCTGGTTTCATAATAAAGAGTGTTGATTTTATGAAAGTTGAGAACTTAGGAGATATTTCACACTATCCATTCATAGTTGCTGACCTGTATTCAAAGCCAACAGACTTACATTTAAAGGATAAATTTAACAAAATAAGTTAATTATTATTTGAAAATGAAAACAAATATATGGAGAAATTCTTTGATAGGACGAGGGGAATAAGAAAATATAAAATGGAATATTTAGAATGGAAAGCCTGTCATGGAAGTGAGCGGATAAAATTTTATATTTTTCCTCCTGATATTAAAGTCTTTGAATATCTCGACCTAAAAATTCATTATTATGAAAAATGAAAACTCATAAAAACAGAGTATGTATCTATAAGAGATGGGAATGTAATTTAAACAATAACAGCTTGGAATATAAAGCCTTATGTGTTTAAACCCATTTTTTGGATTGCTCACAATTATAAAAGTTTAAAATCATGCGTTAGCACATGTTCATCTATATACGGTTTTTATGTACTGCTAACATATTCCAATATTAAAGGACCTTTCTTTGTTTCTTCATTTAATCTCATATGTTTTAATTTGGGAAATAACTTTTTCAGTTTTTCCATTGAGCTCAATATTCATAGGGTTTTTTGTTTTCTCAATGGTTTGTAGATTTGTAAATGATAAAGCTAATACTAATTCCAATGTTTATTGGGTTTAGTTGCAGAAGTGACATTGATGGCCGGGAAAAACTGGAAGCAAACGTACTTGAGCTAATAAAAGGTTTTAATGGTGACGTAGGCATATATGTACGCCATTTGTTCAGCAACACCGCAGTTGGAGTTAATGAAAACAAAATATTTCCCACCGCCAGCATGATTAAAGTACCCATCCTTGTAAAAATATTCGATAAAATTGAGGCCGGTGCGCTTAAAATGGACAGCGTGGTATATTTCAATAAGGTAGCCATTAATTATCCCTGGAAGGGCGATGACGCCTTGTCCCGATTCAAAGATGGCGAAGATATTACTATCAGCAAGTTGTTGACTCACATGATCACTTTCAGCGATAATCACGCCAGCCTTTGGCTCCAAGATATGGCTGGAGGTGGTACTGCAATCAATGCATGGTTAAAAGCAAACGGGTTTGAATATACCCGGGTGAATTCCCGAACAAAAGGCAGAGAGGTTCATTATCAGCAGTATGGCTAGGGTCAGACCACTCCAAAGGAAATGGCTGAACTATTGGTAATGATCCGTAAAGGTGTGGCCGTATCTGTAGCGAGCAGCGAAGAAATGTACCGACACTTGACGCGAACATATTGGAATGATGAGGCTCTCTCGCAAATTCCGCCTACTGTTCAGGCGGCGTCCAAGCAGGGGGCCGTAAGTCAATCTCGTTCTGAAGTGGTGCTTGTAAATGCGCCTAAGGGTGATTATGTTTTTAGTATCATTACGGATAACCAAACCGATAAAAGCTGGATACATGATAACGAAGGTTTCATGCTGATACGCAGTCTGTCAAAACTGCTGTGGGACCATTTTGAACATCAAGCCCTACATCCATAGTGATTTTTTATTAATATAGGCATATGCTTAAGGTGTTTTTGTTGTAAATCAACCGCTTTTCCGCGTAAAGTAGTAAAAAGAAAGTCTGTTTTTTGTTTGTTTCATGATAGGTAATTTTAGGCATGAGCAGCATTAAAGATTTTCCTAGAATTGATCGATATTCCTGTAAGTTTGAAAACCCAGTACTTGAAAAAGAATTTACCACTTTTAGACTGAATAAAATTAGAGGACTGTTGACATTTAGTTACTTCTTCTTTTCAATATTAATGTTGGTTGATATTTATGATTTTTATTTCAGAATAAAGTCATTTCATCCATTAATGTTAATTAATGTGTTTATATCAACAGTAATGTTGATTATCGGCCTCTCCAAAAAAGATTATAAAATAAAAAATTATTCTAGAATGTTCATAACAGTTACTACTATATACGGCATATATCAAGCTTATCTATTTGGGATTTTATTGCCTCAAGTTTCATCTTTAAATAGCTCTAGTGCTGCAGATATTATTTTTATGCCATTTTTATTAATAATTACCCTAGTAGTAGTTCCTTTTAACTTTTTGACATCTTTACCGTTTTCGATTTGGGCTTTAATCTTTAATAGTCCAATGTTGTTTTCAATACCAAACCTAAACCCTATTCATCTCTTTTTCGGAATTTTGGCTCCCTTTATAATTCTGGCATTTAATAAATGGTCCGGTGAAAAAAGTAAGCGATTAGATTATGCAAAAACAATTTCGATGGATGAAACTAAAAATACTATGCAACAAACACTAAGGAGATATTTTGGGGATGTTTTATCTGAAAAAATGTTAAAAGATGGAGGTGACTTGGAGGGTGAAATCAAATGGGTTTCAGTATTATTTACTGACCTAAGTTTATATTCAACCATTACTGAGAATATGTCACCTGAAGTTGCTCTAGAATTCCTGAATGAGTATTTTACTAAAATGCATGTAGTAATTAGAGAATTTGAGGGACATATTTTGAATTATACAGGAGATTCAATAATGGTTGTTTTTGGTGCTCCTCAAAAACTAAGTAATCATGAAAATCAAGCTATAAAATGTTCCTTGGAAATGAAAAAACAGTTAAAAGAATTAAATACTCAATGGGATAAAAATAAACTATCGAGATATTGGAAAAACCATGGTATTGATTCAATATCAATGAGAGTGGGTGTTCATACAGGAAGCGTAATTGCAGGGAATATTGGTAGCCCAGAAATGCTTCAATATATTACTATTGGAGACACAGTGAATGTTGCGTCTAGATTAGAACAAGCAAATAAGGAATTTAAGACAGAAATATCCTTTAGCCATGAAATTTATACTGCTCTTGAGGAAGATTTGTTTGAAAAATCTAGTCTAAGTGGCGAAATAACTTTAAAGGGAAGGGCAACACGAACAAAAGTATATTCAATTTGATTTTACCTTGATATGGCCTAAAATGCTGTTGCAAATTTCTTTTTTAAACAAAGTATTAAAAAGAAAGTTTGTTTTACAATAAATAGTTTAATTGGTTAACCTTTCAATACTATTTTGAAGAATTGCCCCATATGGTTTGAGTAAAAATAAAGAAACCAAATTAGGGAATCAGAAAGTAAATGAAAAAACTTTATCCATTTTTACCTATCATATTACTAATCGTTTGTTGCTCCTAACCGATTGACGAAGAATCATTGGTTCAAAGAAACGGGATTTATTATAAAGTAAACTCACAAACACCATATAATGGTAAACCCCTACGTTATATAAAAATGGACAGAAGTCTTACGAAAGTAGTTTTAAGAATGGTAAACTATTTAGATCAAAAACATTATGGTTTGAGAATAGACAGAAAAGAAAGGAGGGCCTTTGAAATGCAAATGGTAAACAAAATGGATTATATACCAACCACTTGTTACAGGAATGGACAAAAGATGCATGAAAAAACCCTCGAAGATGGAAAATCATCTTCATATGAACAATGAAATGAAGATGGCTCTGTGAGGTATTGATTGAATGAAAAAACTATTTCAAAATAAAACAACTGATGAAATATTCTATTTTATAAGTATTGGTCTATTAGTTTTCTTTTTAAGTAGAATTGTTTTAGATATTTTTAGTGACAAACCATTCAGTTTGAGAAATGTGATTTGGAGTGTCTTCTTTTTTTGAACAGCTTTACGTATAGAAAAAACATCTAAATGAAAATGTAATTATTTCTAAACAACAAGAAACGAATTAAAAATCTAAAACTTGTCAAAAATAAAAGAAGTTGTCTAACAATGGATTTATCTCAATTCAGAAAAGAAAAGTGTATTGTTTGTCCGATTAGAACTCTAAATCAAAAGAGAGAATCCCAGTTTTAATAATATTATTCCTGTTCATATCTTAATTCAATTATTAAACAGTTGACACTTAAAAAGATTGACAGTTTTCTTATTTTAAATTTGATCTTCAACTTTTTTAGTGTTGGGTTCGATGTATTGTTTATTTGTCGCCTCATTATGTTCAGATTTATATGATTTATAAAGTAATTCTCTTGATTTTCTATTGTTTCTTTGCTCTAGATTGTTTTCGATTACCCCCTTTAAATACCACATGAAGAAAAAATTAAAAGTCCATAGCCACAACTTTGATGGAGCTAAAAGACATAAAAAGATAGTTAATGTTACTATTCCACTTAGGATTAATCGGTAAGCGATAGATGGTATAGATGAGGAGATTTTTGATAAATGCGATAATAAAAAAACTATAATAAATATTAATGATGAGAGCCCTATAAGATGTAATAAACTCACCTTTATTCTGGTTCACCAAAGTCAGAAATATCCTCCTTCAAAATAATATTACAAATAACACTCAAAAGCAGAATTAGTAAAATGGAAAAAATCCTACGTTCTAATATCCTAAATATTTCACCAATCTTTTCAAGCATATAAATTTGTATTTTCATTTTTTCTAAAATATAAATAAAGACCAATAAAAACGCCTAATAGGGAAGAAAATTTTCTGTTAAGGTTGTCGAAAAATGCCATTAAAATAGACCAATATACTAGGGTTAAGATAAGGAAAATAATCAAGCATAATATACAAGTTTTACTTTTCATTTATATGGAAAATTTCCTACAAACATTCCCCAAAACCAATAAGCCATGCCAACCATCAAAATAAAATATAGTACTTCACCCTTTGTGGTGTAAAATACTTGATATAATTCTCGGATTGAAAATAATAAAGGTAAGATCTAGAAGTATATTCCATATTTTTGAACTAAACCTTTCATTTTAAATCCAGTTTATTTGCGAAGAAGAATTCCTTTTTAATTTATCTATGATCTTATCTCTTTTTGGTTTTGGTTGTATTACAATTGGTCTTACTATTAGTTTCATTTGTCTTCCTTTTCTGATAGTTTATTTATATAACTAAGAACAAAGAAAAAAGACATAGCGCTGATAAGAATATTTTGAAAATAAAATGGTTCCTGTTGAAACACATCTAACAGAATCCTTCCTACACCTATGAAAAGAAGAGAGATAAATGCTACAATAAGAAACTTTTGCATAACTTTACTTTCTAATATTTTTTTCATTTTAGTATACACTTTATTTTCAGCAGGAAAATTTAAATTATCTCCATATAATCAAAAATAAGAAATATAAATTAAACTTTTTAAATTCAGTATGTTTAGGAGAGGTAGATAAAATCAATTAAATATTTTATCTTTGTTTTTACCTTTTATTGGAAAATAACATTTGCTCAAAACTTGACTTTAAACATTAT
>CACLYL010000055.1 GCA_902611135.1 uncultured Fidelibacterota bacterium
ATGGAGATACTCATTGCTAAATTCTTAGGATCATGAAATTGTTCCCAATCTCGCTCATTTACGAAATTCTCAACCTTAGATTTTAAATCTTTTAGTGTTAATTTTTTGTCTAACATAATATTACACTCTTAATTTAAATAGTACCATTTTCTAAAATATTTTCAATGTCAAAAATAAAACTAAAGTCACTTAAATAAGAAATAAATGTAGCATTCTAAAATTGAAATGACATCTTAAAAATACATTAAATACCATCAATAATATTCAAAAACAGATTATCCTCGCAGAACTGGTAATTATCTCTCTTTTACTAATCAGATACTTTAGTGGATTATTAACCTTCCAAAATACAGTGTTGTATACCGTGCTATATATTATATGTATGGTGGGTTGGTTTTACTTTAAGGGAGACAATAAAAGATAAAAAACTAAAATATTAGTTGATTTTTCGGAATGTTAAATTTATTCTTCCTTCTGCTAATTTTAATCTTTTCGGTAAACTATGTTTCCAAAAATGTTGAGTTTCTCCTTGCATAATTAAAAGCGAACCGTTTTCTAAATGTAATTTTACGACACTATGATCTTTGTTGCTCCTAAAATAAAAATCTCTTGCTGCTCCCAAGCTAAGTGAGGCGATTGTTGGACTCGGGCCCAATTCTTTTTCATCATCACTATGCCACCCCATACCTTCCTGGCCACTACCATATTCATTTAATAAGACGCTGTTAAAACTGTAATTGATATGATTTTCTATTATATTTTTAATAAGATATAGTGTTTTGCTCCATTTCAATGGTACTTTAATTGTTCCGCTGTATTTATAGATTTTATCTTCATCTCCATACCAAGCGATTCTCCTTTTTAAGACTCTTTTTTTACCAAATATATGAATTTGATCAAAGTTCCAATCAATGTTTTTAATTAAGCGATCATATACCTTATTACTTAGCTCATGAGTAAAAAAGTCACCATAATAAATTAAATCTAATTTTTTTTTCTTTATGTACTTTATCAAGTTAAAGGAGACACTGGTAAAATTAAAATCTATCTTTTAAAATAATCTTTAAGATATTGAAAATTATTATGCAACGTTTTTATTTTTTTTTGTAATTGTTCTCTAGATTTTTCTTTATATCCAACTAAAATAATAGTTCCCTCTTTTCTATTTTTAATTGATTCAATGCATCTATGTGCAATTGTTTTACCATCTAAATGATCCAGTTCATGCTGAAAAATCTGAGAATGAAACTGTTCCAAAGTTTCTGTGCAATTTTTTCCATCCTCTGTTTGATATTGAACTTTGATTTTATGATATCTTGGAAAAGAGAATTCAGCGTTTGGTAAACTTAAACAACCCTCATAAATATGGTTTTCGTAATCTTCTCTATTGTAGTGGTCAATTTCATTTTTATAACCTGGTACGATTGAGTTTTGATACTTTAGGATGATTAGCGGATTTATATATATTTTATATGATTCTAGAGAGTTATCACTGTAGCCAATAAATATTCTTTTATTGTGTCCAATTTGATTTGCAGCAATTCCAGCACAATCAATCCTATCAGCAGTATCCTTTAAATCTTTTATTATTTTTTTATCATATTTTGTTAATGGAAATTTAACAACATTAGTTTTAGAGGTTAAAAAGTCAATATTTGATTTACATATAACTAAATCATCCCAAATTTTTACAATCTTTTTATAAGCCATATAAAAATCTCAGAAACTAGATGTGGAACGAAAAACAGGACTGTTAAGTCCTGTTTAACGAAATAAAAATAGTTAACAAAAGTAAAATTACTTAAAAGGTAACTTTTTTTAACTTTTCTTTATTTTTTTATTTATCGGAAATGCAAGTATTAGTCCAGCAAAAGCACCATAAACACTTGTGTTTAGGGATGATGAAGTAATAGAGCAAGCCGTATCACATCCAAACATCGAAGCATATGCAAAGCCAATAGTGGCTCCAATAAACGTTAGTATAAGTGTTAACTTCATATAATAAATTAAAAAAAACTCTGATGATAAAAAATAATAATATGTCTATATTTCTAAAAAAATGTTGCCAATCATATAAAGTTTAGCTTTTCCTGATATTTGTACTCTCTCCCCCAAGTTAGTACAATTTAATATCCCGCCTCTTTTAGAAATTTGTTTTGCTTTCAAATGATTTTTATTTAATTGCTTTGACCAATGGGCAATCAACATTGTATGGGCTGAACCTGTTACTGGATCTTCATTTATCCCATATTTTGGATAAAATGCCCTAGAAACAAAGTCATAATTTTTACTCTCTGCACTTATTACGACACCTCTCAGATCTAGTTTATTCAAAATCTCAAAATTCGGGCTAATTTCTTCAATATCCTCTTCTTTTTCAAAGATTGCAAAATAATCCTCACCCATATATAAACTGGATGGCTCTTTTCCCAGCCCATCAGCAATATCCCTATTAGGTTGACACTTTATAAATTTTTGACTTGGAAAATCTAATTCTATAAACTCATTTTCTCTTTTAACGTTTAATATTCCTGATAAAGAAGAAAACTCAATATTCTCTAAAGTTTTTTCTATAAAATTAAAAATAACATATGCACTAGCTAGGGTTGCATGCCCGCATAGCTTAACCTCACCATTTGGAGTAAACCATCTTATATCATAGGTTTTTTTTCTTTTAACAAAAAATGCAGTTTCTGATAAATTATTTTCCTCAGCAATTGATTGCATAGTATCATCAAATAACCAAAAATTTAGGGGGACTACTGCTGCTGGGTTTCCACTAAATAGATTATCGGCAAAAGCATCAACTTGATATATTTTCAATCTCATTTTAAACTGTTAATAATTCGTTGTATCAATATAATATTCTAATGATTAAATTAGTAAGATCAAATGGATATGAATAACAAAGAAGCAATAACCTTAGATTGGTTAAAAAGATATACTGGGACAGATCCTAGTGCTTATGGAGACTGGATTCTTTTAACAAATTTCCAAAACTATGTAGAAAAATTTGCTATGAGGTTTGATTTGAAAATAAATGGGATTGGTGGTCCTATGACATCCGCAATTAATTCTGATGGCTTGAGCATAATAAATTTTGGAATTGGCAGCGCAAATGCAGCTACAATAATGGACCTCCTTTCCTCCATTAAACCCAAAGGTGTTCTTTTTGTGGGCAAATGCGGAGGGTTAAAAAGAACAACTGAAATTGGACACTTTATTCTTCCAACTGCAGCAATAAGAGGAGAAGGAACCAGCGATGATTATTTTCCAAAAGAAGTACCCGCAATGCCATCCTTCAAGTTACATAAATATGTATCTGAACTACTTGTAGAAAAGAGTATGGAGTATCGAACCGGAGTTGTCTATTCGACAAATAGAAGAGTTTGGGAACATGACAAAAAATTTAAAAAATACCTTCGCAGAGTTCGTGTTATGGGTATTGATATGGAAACTGCAACCATATTTATAACTGGATTTGCAAATGAAATTAATAGAGGTGCTCTATTATTAGTTAGTGACACCCCCATGGTTCCCGAGGGAATAAAAACAGAGGAAATGGATAAAAATGTTAATAAAAAGTTTGTTGATCTACATTTAGAATTAGGAATTGAAGCAATGACAAAGATTGAAAAAGAAGGTGAGCGTATAAAACACTTCAAATATTAGTTTTAAAAAATATTATAAAGTTTTTTTATATTTAAACAAGGCTTTTATAAACTAGTGATAAAGATAGCTTTTTAACTTACTCCTACCCAAATATGGTTGTCCAACTCTTGGATTGGATAAACTTTTATGTCAGTTGGTTCAATGTCCAACACGCCTTCTGCTTGCTTGTTTGATTTTAAAAAGATTTTGGCCATAAATTTTTGAGACTTGCTTAGGGCTAACCATTCTTTCACTTTTCCAGTTTTATAGCAAAATGTTGTATTATGCCATGCACAATTTATTGATCCTGACTTTGAGTCAATTATGCCACCCTTCATACTTAAATTCATATGAGGGCATTTTTCATCTATTGCAAAAAATTTCCCTTCCGCTTTAATAACTAAAACTGATTCGCGATAAACTTTGAATACTTGTTGAGGATTTTTATCGTATGATTCAATTGTACCGCATTTTTGCCAATTGTACCCCCCCTCAGTTTTTTGGATCTTTTCTAATTTTTCTAAATCCTTAGATAGATTTATTTGCTCAACCTCGTGAAGCGTGACTCTCCCATCAATTCCAGGAACCATTGTTCGCATATAATCTTTAATTATCAGAGTTTCTTTTATTTCTTGGTATAGTTCATCAGATACTAACACTCTAGACTTAAATTGCTTGTTCGCTGATTCAACTCGACTTGCAAAATTCATTGAATCTCCAATGGCTGTAAATCTTTTTGACTCTCCTGAACCAATATCACCAACTACTGCCTCACCCCAATGTATCCCAATACCAATATCAAAGTCTTTTCCATACATTGTTTTCAGGTAAGGTTTCATATCATCGATCTCTTCACACATCTCGAGTCCTGCTTTTACTGCATATTCAGGGGCATTTTTTTCATTTTTAATACCAAAAATTGCTATTAAACCATCTCCAATATAATTATCAACTCTTCCTCCATTATTTTCAATTACTTTGACCATTCTCTTGAAGTAGCGATTTAATATAAATATCACATCATAAGGTGTTAATTTTTCGGAAAAGGGAGTAAAGCCTCTAATATCACTAAAAAGAATTGCTATTTTTTTAGTTTCACCTTGACGATCAAACGACATGTCTTTTATATCATCTGCATCTAATACTAATCTTCTTGCAGTGACATCACCATCTATTTTTGTTTGGCAAGCAAGCCTAAAGCCTTTGGTGGTATGAGCTTTTTCAATCAGGATTTTTTCTTTTTTTGTTTCTGGTGTACAATTTTCAATGCCCTCAAGAATTAGAAGCCTACATGTTGTACAATTTCCCTCCCCGCCGCAAGCACTAACATGCGGAATATCATTTATTTTAGCAATTTCTAATAATGTAAGATCACTTGATGCTTCACAGCTCGAATTATCTGGTAAAAAAGTAACTTTAGCCATTTTTCTTTTGAAGGATGTAATTAGTCAGAATATTGGTATTGTTTATTATAATTAATAAGTTACTAAATAAACAATATGTTTATTATTAAATTTATTTTATATAGACTAAGACTCATTTTTGTTACTATCCTGGAATAAAATCATTAAATCCAGAATGAATAAAAATAGAAGAAACACAAAGAATTGCTTAAAGTTATTTAAATAAGTGTAGACGCAGGCAGAACCAAGCCAAAGCAATCGGAATTTAACAATTTGTATGATATTTTTGATCAAAAGAATAACCCGAAAAAGTTCAACATTTAAAGAATCTTATCAAGGTAAGCTTTGTATAAATCGTTATAATTGAATTGATTTAATCAAAGGGCTTTCCTTTTTTTTTATATAATTCTGTATGAAGAGTCCCTCGATAATATGTGTAATAAACCAAAAGAAGGTCAAAATTGGTACATAAATTTTAAAATCTAACTCTAAAACTTTTATGCCAAACCAAGTTAAAAAGAGCAATCCAATAGACTTAGTTAGGAAACTAATGCCAGTGAACCCTAGAGAAGTCACTGAGTGATTATTTTTAAGGATTAAAACTCCCACAAATCCATGTAATGCGTTTAAAAGTATCGGAGCAATTATACCAAGGTACACGTAAATCATTATAGCGAAACCACAAACATATAAAAAGTTAGCTTTTTAATAACAGAAAATAAAGGTCATAAATAAATTCAAATTGTTGGTATTGATGGTTAGTAGTTTTGATTTTTCATTTATATATTTTATCAATATTCTTTTAGGCATTGTTTTTTTCGATAGACTTTATCAACTCGTCAACTCTCTTGTAACACTTTGGCAAAGATATTGAAGTACTCACCTTAGGTTCATCAACTATATCCCAATATGTAATGCTGATTTTTTTCAATCTTTTATTTTCCAAAACCATAGGCTTATGTTCATTTTTATCAAGGCAAATAATTTTTTGATATTCTTTTAAATTTAATTTATT
>CACLYL010000056.1 GCA_902611135.1 uncultured Fidelibacterota bacterium
AACTCGTTTAGATTTAAGTGGAAATCAACTTAGTGGTTCTATACCTCCTGAAATATCTAATCTAAACAAATTAACTCGTTTAGATTTAAGTGGAAATCAACTTAGTGGTTCTTTACCCTTAGAAATGGGGGATATGACTAACTTGAATTATTTAGATATAAGTGATAATCAACTTTCAGGAGAAATACCACAGAGTTTTTGTGGTCTATTGCCTAATCTTGAGTATCAAGATTACTTTTATAATGCATTATTGAGTGAAGGTGTCCATTTTTATTCTAGCATGAACCAACTCTGTCCTCCATATCCATCTTGCATTGATACTTATGTTGGAGAACAAAACTTGTGTCCTTGTGTATTAGATGAAGATAGCATGGTAAGTTTATGGGGTTATTGCTATCCAATAGAGTCTACTACAGAAATTAATTTATCAAATAGAGGACTCAGCGGTTCTATACCCCCAGAAATAGGGAACCTCATTAATTTAACCAGTCTAGATTTAAGTGAAAATCAGCTTACTGGTTCCATACCTCCAGAAATAGGTAATCTCATTAACTTAACTAAATTAGATTTAGGTACAAATCAACTTACAGGTTCTATACCCCCAGAAATAGGTGATTTAATTAATTTGAGTGGAAATATATCTTCATTTGGAATATTTTTTAGCTTTGACCCTGGTTTAGATTTAAGTGAGAATCAACTTACAGGCTCTATACCCCCAGAAATAGGCGACTTGATTAATCTGAAATTTTTATACTTAGGCGGTAATCAACTTACAGGTTCTATACCCCCAGAAATAGGATTTTTACCTAATCTGCTTGGATTGAGGTTGAATCATAATCAATTATCAGGATTAGTACCAGGAAGTATATGTGAGCTAAATCTTACATGGTATAATCTGAATGTTATTACTCATATACCAATTTCATCAATTAGTAGCAACCAACTTTGTCCGCCGTACCCTGGTTGCCTAAGTGGAACTTATAATAATGCGTTGGGTGAACCTATAGCCATAGTCGGTGAGCAGGATATAAGTGATTGCAATTAGCTAGAGAATTCATTTTTAGTTTGATATATATTGGGCAAATTTTACGTTGGAATTTTGTTTGCGGGGTAATGGGTAGAAAGATAAAATGATTTTTCTAAAGTAATTGCATTATATCAAAATATTACTCAATATAGAAAGATAAGTTGTAGTGAAATATTGGCTATCTGCTAACAATGGGGTTGTGGGGGTGCTCAAGTTCAATTCCTGTCTTTCCTAATTTGTTTTATTTTTTACGGTTTTTATCTACCTTTTTGATTTAAATATTTCTACTTCAAATAAATCCCTGTAATCTTTACCCGATATAATTCAAAAAAATTTACTTTTTATAATAAGGCGTTTAAAATGACTCGATACTTTACAATCATTCTAATTTTAGGATTTGTATTTTCTCAGGAACAGGAATTTATATATTCAACTTTAATTGATACTAGTCTTGAGCATAGCCCTTTTTTTTGGACAAGTGCTGTCTATAAATTTGATGAGCAAGGTTTTAATATGGAGCAAATAACTTCTAGTTCAAAAATTGAAGATATATCTGAAAACCAATCTAAAATATTATGTACCTCAGGTGATACGATAATGATATATGAGAACGGGATAATAGATACGTTAAATGTTACAGGTTTAGTACCTAGATTTATTTATAATGGTGACATAATTTTCTTTAAAAATACTTCAGAGCATTTGTTTGAGCTTCACAGGTATTCATTTTCAGATAATAGTAATCTTATGATAGCAGACTCTTTTGAAACTTCTAATTCATATACCTTTCCGTACTATTTATCTTCAGACAAGGAAAAGTTTGCATACTTAGAAAATACTTTATCAGATACAACTACTGTTAAAATATTTGACATCTTATCTGGTTCTCAAACAGACATTTTGTTTTTATATCCGTCATATCTAGGTCCGTGGTCATTATATTGGGCATATGATGATTATTTATATTTTACAGTAAGAGATAGTGATAACATTCCTCAACTATTTAGTATAAATAGTTCTGGTACTGATGAAGTGGCTACTCAACTTACGTTCTTAGAATACGGTTTTAATAGTATTCCTACCAATGACTCACATTTAGATAGAATAGTAGGAATAAATAATTATGGGTGCGATGTTTGGGATTATTGTGATAATGATTTGTTATCTTATAATTTACAAAACGGTCAGATTTCAGTTATTGGACAAATCGCGGGGTTTGCTTATGCAGAGTACTATACTTGGTCTGCTGATTATTCAAAGCTAGCTGTAGGCACTGTTTGGCCATATGTCTTTATTGGCGAAATTTCTACTTTTAATTTCACTACTGGTGAAAACTCACTTATTTGCGGAGATATATATGGTGGGGCAAAATTATTTTGGGTTGGTGGTGAAGATAATGTGAGCCTTTCCGAAAGTACTAGTTTACCAAATAAGTTTATGCTGCATCAGAATTATCCCAATCCTTTCAATCCTAAAACAACTTTAGAATATGAATTGCCTCTCAATGCTTTTATAAAAATAACTATTTATGATATGCTTGGTAACGAGGTTAAGAATCTTGTTAGTACCAATCAATCACCTGGTTTTAAGTCAATTCAATGGAATTCCACTAATAATCAAGGAGAGGCTGTATCAGCAGGTGTTTACCTTTACACCATTAAAGCAGGAGATTTTAGACAAACGAAAAAGATGATATTATTAAAATAGAATTACCTTTATGCATCAAGCCCCACATTCGTGGGGTTTTTTGTTTGTGGGATGATGAGTAGATTTAATTAATAATAAGGGAGCAATATGTCAAAAATAATAATTAATATTTTTTCAATTATTTTTATTAATCTGTTCATTATATCCTGTGATTCAAAATCTACTTTTGATATAAATAAGGCTCGTGTCCATATTGCTAAACAGAATAAAAAATATATGGAATTTTATAATAATGGCGATGCATCTGGTGTAGTTGAATTGCATAGCGACGATGCAATAGTTATGCCTCCAAATATTGATATGGTTAAGGGGAAAAGTTCAATTAAAAAAGTAATCTCTGATGGAATATCAGCTGGAGCAACCGATTTGGTTTTTAAAACAATAAATATGTATGGTAATGAAGAATATGTCACTGAAGTGGGAAGATACTCATTAAATGTAATAAATGAAGGTGAAATTGTAATGTCTGATTCAGGTAAGTATGTTGTTCTTTGGGAGCAGGTTTCAAAGAACAATTGGCTAATGAAAGCTGACATATGGAATTCAGATTTACCAATTAAACATTAAAAAATATGGTTTAATGCAAAGCCCCACATTCGTAGGGTTTTTTGTTTACATAGGCATATGCTTAAGGTGTTTTAGTTGTAAATCTCCCTTCCGCACAAAGTAGTGAAGAGAAAGTCTGTTTTTTGTTTGTAGGATGATGGTTAAATTTGGAAATGAGTGATTTTAGTCTAAAACTAAAAACTACATTATCAGATTTCAGAAATGTGGCAATTGATACTATTGAAGAAGGGCCTAGACAAGTACCAAGAAGTGAAGGTAATAATACTGTAAATGTAACATTTGGTAAAGTTAGAAACGGTTTAACTAATGTATGCCCATCAAGAAATTTTGAAGCGTATAAAAAAAGTTTTTTTAGCCATTTTTCTGAACTTAATAGATATTTAACATTATGTAGTTCTCCCCAATCTTTTCGAAGCGCTTGGAATCTTCGTTCTGAAAAACTAAATAATTTTGACGCTGAAAAATTAATTAGCGAAGGTGCCCAATTAATTCCTGCTAATGAAAACTCAAGGGTATTTCGATGCGAACAGCAAGGTGTCCTTTATGGACCAAAAAAGCGATTAATTTTAGGAGTGAGACACTCAGAAGGAAACTATGGGGACTCTCTTAATCAAGTTGCAGAGTTCAAATATCAGCCACCAACTGATTGTTCAGGGTTTTTAAGATACCGGTTTTGTCATTATCTATCCGAAAAACTGGATGTTCCATATATATTGTTGGTAATCATGTGGTTTGAGTACCGAATAAATGATAATCTCAATCAACTTTTTATAATTGCGCCAGCAAAAATCATTAATAAAAATAACCAATTAAAAAACCTAAACAAGAATTTACATAAACCATTAGAATTACAATTGATAGATAGAAAAGAAGCTGCTGAGGCATTGCTTGTATTAGATTCAAGAAAGGATAGTTTAGAGAATATAATTTTCAGAGAGCCTCTGAGTGATTCTTTATCAAGAGAATGGTCTTACAATAATATAAGTAGTGGAGAAAAAGGAAAAAAAGTTAAGCGATGGGCAAAAGAAAACGGTAAGAAATGTCCTGGTAATCTTTGCCAAAATAAACCCTTTAAAGATTTTCCACTATCAAAATTAGCATTCGGACATATTATTTCTCAAAAATGGGCAAAAGCGTTTACTTATCTATTAAAAAGTGTGCACCATCCAGACAACCTATATTTAACGTGTTCAAATTGTAATTCATCGCTAAGCGATAAATTCCCCAGTTCAGACCTGAGAGACAGTATTATCAATACTGGTACCATCGGCGATTGGATAAGAGATAAGGAACATCAAATAAAATCTTTGTAGTAACATTTTTTATTCATTTATGAATGCAATCCCTCTTTTTATCCATTTTTCAATTTACAAATAAAGGAATTATAAACTTCACAAAGTTAAACTGAGTAATGAAATGGGATATAATTGGAACAAATTAGTATATAACCAATTAATCATTACTCTAGGTACGTATTCTTTGAATCATCATATAAGAAGGTTAACCCAGTTTCTTTCAACACTCTTTGTGCAGTTTGTGGGTCACAACCAAGTTGCCTCCCCATCTCTGCCCAATTAATTTTTTTATTCTTTTTTCTACAATTCTCATCTATCCAGTTTTGAATAGTACCTTCTTCGCTCATCTTTTGTATTCTTGCTCTAAACGGTTCTTTTGCCATTCTAACTTTATGAGTTAATTCTTTTATCTTTTTTGTTTTGACTATATCTGAGTTCTTGTAAATCTCAAGTTCAGAGAGACCCTCTTCTTTTTCTTGAAAGACGTCAAAGAGAGATGGAGTATCATTTATTAAGACACCATTCTTCATAAACCAGTTTTCAAATTCTAACTTTGGTTCAAACAAGATATGTTTATCTGATAAAAATTTGGTATTACTATCATTAAAACTTTTTGGCAACATATCCAATATCCAATCGTAAATGGTCTTATTAAATCTTAAGCTAAATTCTGCTCGAGGTATTTTGGTAGCCTTTTGATAAAACCAACGATTGTTTATTATTCTATTAAATTTTAATGAATTAGTTTTTTGTAATGTTGGTTTGCTTAAATAGATGCTCAATGACCATTCAGGAATTTCGCTCCAAGGATGATATTCCCATTGGTCAATTTTATCTAAACCCATCTCTTCTTGGTGGTGTTTAACAAATTTATTATACTTTTGAATCCTCTTATTCATCCTTCGAATTACATTAAGCCTATCTTTT
>CACLYL010000057.1 GCA_902611135.1 uncultured Fidelibacterota bacterium
AAATAATGAAGGAAAATTTAAGTTGGATGAGTGGGATATAAAAAATGATCCTAATTTATTGTTAGATAAAATTTTATATATAAAGTACGGAAAGAACATTGATCCTTTTTGGTTTAAATATGGATCTATTGAAAATATGACTCTAGGCTATGGAGGATTAATATATAATTATTCAAACATGATGGAATTTCCATCTATTAGAAGAGTAGGTGCTAATACGGGATTTAATATTGGTGCCTTATCGGGTGAAATCTTTTTATCCAATATAAAAGATGTTAGTAGAGGTGGCACAGTAAATGGTCTAAGAATTTCATATACTTTATCAAACAACTTTCCCCTATCAATAGGTTTTAATTATGTACTGGATGGCAATATGTTTTCAAGTATGAAAGATAATGATAATGATTCCTATCCTGATATTTTCGATGACTTTCCAAATGACAGTACATTATGGAATGATACTGATGGAGATGGGTGGCCTGATCCGGGACATGGAATAAATATTGTTGACTCATTAATAGATATTGATGCAAATAATAATAATATTCTTGACTCTGAAGAAATTTTTGAAAATCTAGGATTAAAAGCTACTCCGTTTAGTTTAAAAGACAACAAAGCTGCCTCAAACGGATATAGTTTTGATATAGGTTATCCTATTTTTAAAAATAATATATTTGAATTAATTATATACTCAGAATTTAATAGTTTAAACTTTCCATCAATTTCAACCACCGATTCTAGCTTTATCCGTTCCCAGCGAGATGGAACTGGTTTCACTATACCAGGTTTAAAATCTATTTTATTTAACACATTAAAATTATCGTTTGAATACAGAATTTTAAATGGTTCCTATGTGCCTCAATTTTTTAATCAAGCCTATGATCTTAATAGAGTAGTTATCCAAACTAGTAATGGTACTACGAATATTAAAACAAAAGATATGTTAATCTTTGATGAATATAGGTATATAACAAGCTCATCAGGTTTTTATGGAGCAGTAGATTTAAATCTTTTTGACCTTACTAATTTTTTATTATCCTATGCAGATATGCAAGCCGATTCGACTAGATTATTAAATTTTGATATCGCTTTGAGTTTAAATACCGATAACATTCCAAAGGTAAATTCAGCCATCGCCTACTATCATCGGAATAATGATAAAGATCCATTTGATTTTGCCAATCCTAGTGAAAACACAATAATGGGCTATAAAATTGGTTATAATATCAGCAAAGGTGTAAATCTTATTTGGAATTTTAGACAATATTATAGGGATGATGGCACAGGCAATATTGAAACGATTAAGCAAACACATATAGAAACGGCTTTTAACTTTGATTTTTAGAAACTTATAATGAGATACCTAATCTTTTTTATAACTCTAACGAGGATTTTCAGTCAAGTTGAGGTAGTAATTTTGAGTGAGAAAGTAGGTTCTGAAATCGACATACATGAAAATAGGTTTTATAGAATATTTCCAAATGTAGAGAATTTTTTAAATGCTCAGATTTCAAAACTCAAATTACCTCCGGAAGGTTATTTGTCCTACAATGAAAAGAAATATAAAATAAAAATAACCATAAAATCACCAAGTGGAAAAAAAAGTACTATTAAAAGGATGATCTCGCAAAAAGAATTTAATGATATGAGAATTAGAATAAATGAGCAAGAGGTTTTTACTGAAAAAAGAAAAATTGAAATGTATGAGGGTATGGATTATCTGAGATCCGAAAAAATCGTTTCAAGTATTCCAAAACCCCAATTTGTTAAATTAAAGCATGGTAATAAAAGGGGTGTTCTTAAAGGAACATTAACAATGTTTGAGAATAATATTTTACATATTCAGACTCCAACTACGATCGAAAAAATAAGTTTAAGTGATTTAGATTTTTTGTCATATCGGGATACAATAAAAATTTATCCTAGATTAAGGTTTTACACATATGGTATTACTTCATTCGTAGGTTTATTATCAGCAAGACGCTTCAATGATCAAAGAGAACTCCTCTACAATAAAAATAATATACCAAGAAAAGATATTTTTGCCTATACTCAGATTATGGGTATTGTAATTGGATTGATTTTTAGTAGCGAAGTATTTGATGCAATGAGTACATTACTCACGCCAACAAAATCAATTATATTATCAAAAAGTGCTTATGAAGAAAAAAATTATAAATAAATACCGGAGAATATTATGGTAAAAAAACTAGATGACGCTACATCCGAGCAAAATAATGTATCTGAGTTAGATCCTCAAAAAAAATATTTAATGGACCAGTTTGGAAGTTTGATGGACCAAGTAGGGGATGGCTTTGGAGGTCCCCTTCAGGAGGAGTTAATTCGACGTTTGGAGCAAACTATCGCTGATTTTCACCAAGAGGTTAATGAAATGTTAACTAATCTTAAAGAATCATCTGAGAAACGTCATGAAAGGTTAAAGGAAATTTGGGAAAATCCAGATGCTCATGATAATGATAATAAATTATCTGATTCTGATATTGAAACGGAAGATTCAAATGATGATAAAGGAGAAACAGCTGAACTAAGTGATTGGGAAAAAAGATTAGAAGCACTTGATTCAAAGCCAAAAAAAGAAGTTGATAAAGTTCCTTCTGATAAGAAACCAGCAAAAAAGAAAGGTTTCTTTGGGAGAAAGAAAAAGTAAAACGAAATTTGAGGGTGAAATATCTCTCATCTATCTATATTTGTATACTTTTGTTTCTAAACCAAAGTATTGTCTTGAGTCAGATTCAACAAAAAAATGTTGAAGAGTTTTCGCCTTTAAAAAAGAGGGTCTATAGTTATTCTAAGCTTGATTTTATCACTTCAGAGGGAGAGTTTAATGAATCAATTTGTACTTTAATTATTCCCGATCTAAAAGAGGACAACCCTCCATATGTCGCAATTTACTACAAAAGAGATAATTCCGAGTGGTTTACAGAATCGTTATATCGTAAAAGATTAAGGTTCAATTTCAAAGATGGAGTTTTAAAGCTTGATCAATCTAATTTTTGGGATTGGTTTGAAATTTCAGAAATTAAAATAGTTGTAATATATTAATAAACAATCTCATCATATTTAACTAAATTTAAATATTAATAATGAGAGATTTTTTTGGCCGTGCTAGATGGGGAATTAGCGGTGCCCTGTAACCTGCAATCCGCTATAGCAGGGTTGATGCTGAAGTAAGGCTAATTGACTCATGATTTTTAAATTTCGACTGGTGTTGATCTTTTGTGTTATTGCAAAAAGAGTGTAGAAAACTCCGTCAGGACTGGAAAGTAGCAGCGGTAATTTATTTCGATTTTGTGCTGATAATCTTCAAATTTGAGTTAGTTGATTTTTGAAAGCCATGTTTAACAATAGTCAAATTTTAGTGCACGGCCTTACAAACTATGATGTACAAAGTTTTTGCTTTAAAATGGAGACCTCAATCTTTTAATGACATTGTTGGTCAAAATTTTGTCACCACAACTTTATTGAATTCAATAAAACAGGACAGAATAGGTCAAGGGTATATTTTCACTGGACCTAGAGGTGTTGGTAAAACAACTACGGCTAGAATTTTGGCAATGGCGCTAAATGCCGAGGGCGGACCAAGTGTTAAATTTAATCCAAAATCGAATATCTCAATTGAAATTGCAAATGGAAGATCAATTGATGTAATTGAGATTGATGGAGCATCTAATCGTGGAATAGATGAAATTAGATCTTTGAGAGAGCAAATTAAGTTTCCTCCAATGAATTCCTTATTTAAAGTGATTATAATTGACGAAGTACATATGTTAACGAATCAAGCTTTTAATGCTCTTTTAAGAACCCTTGAGGAACCTCCCAGTCATGGAAAATTTATTTTTGCAACTACAGATATACAGAAAGTTCCCCAAACAATTATATCCAGATGTCAAAGGTTTGATTTTAATAGGATCTCTATTTCTGATATTAAAAAAAGATTGGAATTTATTCTTCAGAACGAAAAAATAAATTTTGATGACAAATCAATTGATTTAATTTCAAAAAAAGCGGATGGTTCCTTAAGAGATGCATTATCAATATTAGAACAATCAGTATCTTTTTGCGGGAATAATCTTGATAGTGATATGTTGGAACACTTTTTGGGTATAATTCCTGTGGACCTATTTTTTAAGTTTACATCTTTTTTCAAAGAAAAAAATTATTTAGAGCTAATTTTAGAACTTGATAAAATAAATAGCGTTGGAACATCAGTATTAGAATTTATTAATGGTATGATGGAACATATAAAAAATTTAATTTACTTTAAAGAAGACAAGGATAGAAAATTTTCCGAGGACATATATGAACTAAGCAGTAAGTATAAAGTTGAAAGTTTAAAATGGCATAAAAAGGATTTAATGGTAATAAACCAGCTTTTTACTGATTCTTTGCATTTGATAAAAACTTCAGATAAACCATTTCTAATGCTCGAGATGGTACTTTTAAAAGTAATGGAATTAGATTCAACTTTAAAAATTGAGGAATTGCTTGAAAATTATTCTAACTTCCGATTAACGCCTAACAATTCAAATCAAATTCCCGGAGATAATAAATATTCATATAGAGAGAACCATCCAAGAAAAGTTAGTCATGTTAATGATTCAATATTGACAAGTGCAAATAATCAAACAGATAAAAAGGTTCAGGAGCAAGATAACTCCAAAATCCTAGAAAATAAAAGTGAAAATCTAGATCAAAAAATAAGCCCGAGTATAGAAAAAATTAGAGATTCTTGGTTGAAAATTACGAAAAAGATTAAAGACGAGAAGCCTTCACTAGGCTCTATAATTGATAGCTCTATTCCGATCAAACTTGAAAATAATATACTAACATTAAGATATGAAAGTGATTTAG
>CACLYL010000058.1 GCA_902611135.1 uncultured Fidelibacterota bacterium
AAAATTCTATCCAAATTCAAGAAAGTCAGATTGAATTAGATAATGTATATTTAGATAAATCAAGGCTGGATCTTATTTCAAAAGCATCTAAAGGAAGATATTATTCCTGGCACGATAGAAATAAAGTGCTTGATAATTTAGGTAACGATAGCTTTATTCAAAATATCAAAGAAGTTAAAAAGCTTAGGTATATTATAGCATTTTTGCTAATTTTATTCTCTATACTATTTACAGAATGGTCTCTGAGAAAGAGAAAAGGCTTGTCTTAATTTAGAATGAAAAAAATTACAATTATAGGCACAGGCTATGTTGGTCTGGTTACCGGGGCGGGATTGGCTGATTTTGGTAATGAAGTTATTTGCGCTGATATACTAGAATCTAAGGTTAATCAATTAAAAAAAGGGGAAATACCATTTTTTGAACCAGGCTTAAAAGAATTAATTGATCGAAATGTTAATGAAAATAGATTATCATTCACTGCTGAAATTGAAAAATCAGTTCAGTTGTCGGAAGTTATTTTCATAGCAGTAGGCACGCCTGAATTGAGTAGCGGGCAAGCAGATCTTTCACATGTAATAAAAGTTTCAAAATTAATTGGTGAAAATCTAAATTTTTATAAGGTTATTTGTACAAAAAGTACTGTCCCAATTGGAACGGGGAAAAAAATTTGCAAAACAATAAATGAAAATATAAAAAGTGTTGTTGATTTTGATTATGTTTCAAATCCTGAGTTTTTAAGAGAGGGCTCTTCAGTTAAAGATTTTTTATGGCCTGACAGGGTTGTAATAGGTGCAGAGGAAACTAAAGCTTTTGAGATATTAAAAGAGGTTTACAGACCTCTCTATGTGAATAAAACGCCTATTATGCATACCAATATTGAAACATCAGAGATGATCAAATATGCCTCAAACGCATTCTTAGCGTTAAAAATTAGTTACATTAATGAAATTGCAAATCTTTGTGATAAAGTAGGCGCGGACGTACATCAAGTAGCAACAGCGATGGGTAAAGATGGAAGAATTAGTTCTAAATTTTTACATCCTGGTCCTGGTTATGGTGGATCTTGTTTTCCAAAAGACACAAAAGCACTTGTCAATATAGCTAAAGAAAATGGATTAAATTTTAAAACTATTGAGGCTGCAATCATAGCAAATGAAAATCAAAAAATAGTTATGTTTAAAAAGTTAAAAAAACTATTGCAAAATCAGATTTCTGGTAAGTCAATAGGAATTTTAGGGCTTTCATTTAAACCAAATACCGATGATATTCGAGAATCATCATCTTTAAAAATGATAAGCTTTTTGATTCGGGAGGGGGCTATTGTTAAAAGTTATGATCCCGTTGTTTCAAATCAAATCAAGAACATATATCCTGATTTAAACTGTTGTAGTTCATTGGAAGAATGCGTTGCAGATACTGATGCTATTGTAATTATGACTGATTGGAATGTTTTTCGAAGTATGGACTTGAAGAAAGTATTCAAAATAATGAAAAAACCAGTGATTCTAGATACAAGGAATATCTTAAGTACTCATGAATTAAACAACATTGGATTTAAACATGATAATGTTGGTAGGAAAAGTATAATTTGAAATTTAAATCCTTTCAACTACCTGGGGTAAAGTTAGTTGTACCCGATATTCATCACGATAGTAGGGGCTACTTTTTTGAATCATATCGATATGATAAATTTTTTGACAAGGAGTTATCTATGAATTTTATTCAGGATAATGAGGTTTATTCCTCAAAAAACGTCTTAAGAGGTTTGCACTACCAATTAAAAAATCCTCAAGGAAAGTTAATCAGATGCATTAGAGGAACAATTTTAGATGTTGCAGTTGATATTAGAGTTGATTCTCCTACTTTTGGGAAGTGGTTATCCTTCCAATTATCAGATAAAAATAAAAACATATTATATGTTCCAGAGGGTTTTGCTCACGGATATTTAGTAAAGTCAAAAAATTCTGTAGTTTCATATAAATGTACCAATTTTCATGATAAAAATGATGAATATGGTATCAGGTGGGATGATTTAGATTTAAAAATTAATTGGGGATGTACAAAACCAATTGTTTCTGATAGAGATCGTAATATGCCTTTACTGAAAAATCAAAAATTTTTGCCGAAATATTAATTAGCATGTTTAACATATTAGTCACAGGTGGATGTGGTTTTATTGGATCAAATTTTATTAAATATATAGTAAAAAAAGATTCAAACATTAGAGTTATCAATATTGATAAAATTACATATGCAGGTGTGAAAGAAAACCTTACAAATGAAGATAAGGAAAGATACAAGTTAGTTGTTGGTGATATTTGTGATGCTAGCTTGGTAAATAATTTATTTAAAAAATATAAATTTCAATCTGTAATACACTTTGCAGCTGAAAGTCATGTTGATAGATCGATAGATGGACCAAAAGATTTTATTACAACAAATTTAGTCGGTACTTATAACTTATTAGAGAACTCCAGAAAATTCAACCATAAAAACTTTAGATTTGTACACATATCAACAGATGAGGTTTTTGGCTCTCTGGGAGATGAAGATAAATTTTTAGAATCTACTCCATATGACCCGAGTTCTCCATATTCTGCAACAAAAGCAGGATCAGATCATTTGGTAAGAGCTTGGAATAGGACATATGGTTTGCCGATTTTGATAACAAATTGTTCGAATAATTATGGTCCTTTTCAGTTTCCTGAAAAATTAATACCATTAACCATAATTAACTGTTTACAAAAAAGACCATTGCCAGTCTATGGTGAAGGTAAAAATATTAGAGATTGGTTGTATGTTAATGATCATTGTCGTGCTATATACAAAGTTTTACTTAAGGGCGTTATCGGAGAAACCTATAATATTGGTGGGAATAATGAAATTAAAAATATAGATGTAGTAACTAAAATTTGTAATATTTTGGATAGACTCAAACCAATGAGTAATGGTAAAAAGTATTCTGAAATGATTAAATATGTTAAAGACAGACCTGGTCATGATTTTAGATATGCAATAGATTCAGGCAAAATTAATACTCAATTAAACTGGCACCCAGTTGAATCATTCGATTCAGGATTGGAAAAAACAATAGCGTGGTATCTTGATAATACCAAATGGTGGAGTCAAATTCAAAATAATACATATCGTCAAGAAAGGTTAGGAGTACTAAATAAATGAAAGGAATTATCTTAGCTGGCGGAAGTGGAACCAGACTATATCCAGCAACTAAGGTCTTATCAAAACAACTTTTACCAATATTTGATAAACCTATGATATATTATCCTTTGTCAACCTTAATGCTTTCAGGTATAAAAGATATACTTATCATATCTACTCCACAAGACACACCTAGATTTGAAAAATTGTTTGGTGATGGAAGTCAACTGGGATTAAATCTATACTATAGAGTTCAAAAAAAACCTGAAGGCTTGGCTCAGGCATTTATTATTGGAGATGATTTCATAGAGAAAGATTCTGTAGCACTAATTTTGGGTGATAACATTTTTTTTGGTCATGGGCTGGTTGAGTTACTCAAAAAAAGTACTAGGATTGTTCGTAAAAAGAATAATGCTGTCGTTTTTGGCTATAGCGTAAAGGATCCTGAGCGTTATGGTGTTGTAGAGTTTAATTCTAATAAAAAAGTTATTAGTATTGAAGAGAAACCAGTACAACCAAAATCAAATTATGCTGTTGTTGGTTTATATTACTATCCTAATGAGGTTATCAAAGTTGCAAAACAGATCACGCCCTCAGAAAGAGGAGAATTAGAGATAACATCTGTCAATAACTATTTTTTTAGCGCAAATAAATTGAGTGTGGAAATAATGGGTAGGGGGTATGCATGGTTAGACACAGGTACACATAAGGCAATGAGCAATGCATCAAATTTTATAAAAACAATTGAAGAGAGGCAGGGATTAAAGATTGCCTGCATTGAAGAGATTGCTTTCAATAATGGATTTATAAATAAAAATCAACTATTAGCCCTTTCTTCCAATTACAATAATGAGTATGGTCGATATTTAAAAGATTTGATACTTTAGTATGTTCTACAACTTAAGACCGACATGATAATTTAATCCCATATTAAAAGAAAGTTTTTCTATGTAATTTTTTCTCATATATGGAACTTTCGGATTAAATCCAGGGTTTCTCCAAGTAATAAACTGGCTCTCTAAATAAACTTTACCTTTCACAAAAACTTCTTTTTCTAATTTCATTGAATAAATTGTTCTAGATTCGTGAATATTATTATATCTTTTGTAAAAATCTGCTTCTTGGCTCTCATTATATTGTTCATTTAACATTTTATTGGTTAATTCACCTCTTTTTACATTTGTAGCTTGAAAATTAACAGTGAAGTTATTGTTAGTTATTTCATAAATAAATAAAATTTCCTCTGAATGAGGTCCAGCCCAAAATCCAAGACTATAACCATTTGAGTAACTATCATTTATTGGAAACCTATGCCTATATACTCGATGGTCAGTCCATGTATATTCAAATTGAAAATTATCATTTTTCTTTAAAAAATTACTTTTAACAAGTCCAAGTTGATAACCAAACCAATTTCTATTTATTTTATCAAATGTCCATTCTGGTCTCCATTCATCTATAAACAGAGAGGAATAAACTTTTATTTTATCTTTTGAATAACATATCTCACCAAATAATTGAAGGTTATCTATATCACCATTGTAGGATTGAGCAGACCAAAATGGAATAAAGGGAATTAGGTATGCATAGTCAACAGACCGATTACCAAAAATGATTAATTCTACGCCACAGAATTTTAAATTTTCTGTTATATTCCATTCAATTTTATGAGCTGAGACAGACCTACTGTAATATGTGTTCCTTTTTC
>CACLYL010000059.1 GCA_902611135.1 uncultured Fidelibacterota bacterium
AATTTCAGATGACCAAGAGAATACATGGCAATTTACTTTTGTAGACAATTTTATAACTGTAGATACCGTATATGTTGACACAACGTTTTCAATGTACGGGTATACCTTCAATTGGGATACAACCTTTTATGATACAAATGAGATTCGTATTAATTTTTATTTAGATACAACTGGAACGTTTAATCCTCAACCAAATACTAATTATTTTCTAAGCATAAATGCGAATGGGTACGATCCTGTTGCTGGCACCATGCGGACCCCTACATATCCAACCATAATAGACTCTAGCTTGTTAGATACCATAAAATCAAGTTCTCCTTATGACGTAAACTGGGAACTTAATAATAATAAACAAGGATATTTAACAACAGAACTAATATTACCCTCATCCTTTGGTGAACAAAGTTTAATTGATTCTTCATTTTACATTCGTCAATACTGGTGTGATATTCAGTATGAGACTAGCATAGATTTTATTGAAGGTAATGCCACTATTGACCCACACTATTGTGATGATCCTGAATTTAATAATTTAAACCCAGAACTTTATCTTATTAGGTTAACTGCAATGGATGATAATTATTATAATTACTTCATAGAAGGTGAGCTTGAAGAATATTCAAATATGTTACTTGATAATTCTTCGACAAAAGGCCGCTCGGTTGGTATCGAAGGTGGATTTGGATTCTTTGGTTCTATTGCATCTGATTATAAGATAAGAGTGATCATTCCGTAAAAGTTTTTGAATTCATTTTTATAATGTTAGAATCTTGTTAGTTTCTTTTATGGAAATGAGGGTTTCTTCAATACTTTTAGATAGCTTGAAAGAATATGAACACATTAGTCTTTCTAAATTAAATTCTGTAGAGTTATTAAACCGAAGCGATACGAAGTATATATTTAATGAAAAGTACTTATTACCGATAATTTCAGATCTAAAGTCTCATTATAATTTATTGCAAATAGGCTCTGAAAATATCTATTTGTATACGACTACTTATTATGACACTTTAGATTATTTATTTTATAAACAACATCAAAATGGGAACAAAAAAAGGTTTAAAATAAGAAAGAGAAGTTATAGTAGTTCCTCAGATATATATTTTGAAATAAAAGAAAAAAATAACAAAGATAAAACAATAAAAAATCGTTTTCCTTTTAATGGCAAACTAGCTGATCTGGATGACTTAGCTAAATCAGCTATATTAAAATCTACTAGGCTAAGCGTTGATGAATTAAAAGCTAATTTAGAGGTTCAATTTTTTAGGTTTACAATGTCCGATAAAAACTTTAAAGAAAGAGTAACAATTGACACTCAAATAAATGTTAAAAAGAATGAATTGTCAAAATCTTTTGATAGACTAGTTATTGCTGAGGTCAAGCAGGATTCTTACAATTCTAAGTCAGAATTCTTTAAAATTTTAAAAAAATATAAAATATTCCAATCAGGATTTAGTAAATATTGCATGGGATTAATTAATTTAAATAATAATTTAAAGCATAATCGTTTTAAACCACAGTTGATGAAATTAAATAAAATATTAAAAAATAATTACAAGGATATAAATGCAGCTCTCATCTGAAATGATCGATTTAGTATTAAGGTTTACTTTTAATGCGGCTATAGCGTACATAATTATCAAAGGTATCTATTATCGTGATTTTAAAAATAATGATTTTATTTTTTCGTATTTCATGTTTAATACACTCATATTCTTTTTCGCTTATATTTTAGGGGGTATAGATATCAACATGGGATTTGCTTTTGGTCTTTTTGCAGTTTTTGCAATGCTACGATATCGTACAAATCCTATACCCATTAAAGAAATGACATATCTATTCATTGTTATTACAGTGGGTGTGATAAACGCTCTAAGTGGGAATATGATATCCCTTGGCGCTTTACTTTTTACTAATTTCTCTATTGTATTATTAACTTTTATCCTTGAAAATTATTGGCAGAATAACTTGCTTATTAATCGGACGATTGATTATGAAAATATCGAAAATATCAAACCTGAAAATCATGAAAAGCTCTTAGCTGATCTTGAGGAAAGAACTGGAATTGATATTATTTACTATGACATTCAAAATATAAACTTTCTTAGAGACACCGTTAAGGTTAAAATTTATACAAAAAAATAATACTACATAGTTTAGCTTTCTAAAATCTCCTAATATTTAGATGAAACAAAGAAAAATACCAGTCTTAGGTACATGGTTAAATTTTAAAAAAAGAACAGTAACGGAGTGGTTAGACTTCTTTCAAAAATTTATTAATGCAGGAATTAGTGAATATTTTATTAACGGATCCGCTAGCGAACTTAAGTATCTTGTAAATTTAACTAAACAGTTAGATATCAATATACATGGCTGGATATGGGTAATGAATAGACCTAATGATCCTGTGGCGATGAGAAACCCCAACTGGTATTCTGTAAATAGGAAAGGAGAGAGCAGTTTCGATTTTAGACCCTATGTTGATTATTATCAATGGTTGAGTCCTTTTAGTAATGGTGCTAGATCGTATGTAAAAAAGAATATTTTAGAAATTGCCAAGATAAAGGGTATTGCATCTGTTCATCTTGATTATATACGATATTGCGATGTCATCTTACCGTCAAATCTTCAAAAGTATTACAGAATTAAACAAGAACGTGAAATGCCAGAGTATGATTTTGGATATCATAAAAATGCCAGAGCTGGATTTAAAAAAAAATACGGAATAGATCCAATAAATATGGACTCTAGTAAAGAAAACAAACAATGGAATCTCTATCGATTGGATGCTTTAACAAGCCTGGTTAAAGAGTTGAAAGAAATTGCAAATAAAAATCAGACTAAAATTTCAGCAGCTGTTTTTCCTTATCCTGAAATGTCTAGACAAATGGTCCGTCAAGATTGGTCTAGTTGGGAATTAGATATTACTTGCCCAATGAATTATCATCACTTTTATGAGGGTGATTTAAATTGGATTCGGGATAGCGTCTCTAGGGGCCTAAAATCAAAAAAAACTAAAAGTTTATTTTTATCAGGTCTCTTTTTAGGTTCCCTCAGCCCAGTTGATTTAAAAAAAGCAATTATAAAATGCCTTGAGGCGGGTGCTGATGGCGTTAGTCTCTTTAGTGCAGATTCACTTGCAAATGATCATATCGAAGTACTGAAATCATTTAGATGATTAAAATAATAATTATTTAAAAATAATTAATTAATTTTATACTTTAATATAAAATCTTTGTAATAAAATTGATAATATGTTCATATATTTAAATTTAAAAAGAACTTTTATCCTAAAGTTCATGTTATTTAATATTAAAATATCTAATGGTTATTGATTAATTAATATCAGACAATTGAATTATTTTTTTAATAAACTAATTGTAATTTTAAAGAAGATTTAAAAATAACATTTATTAATTTGAGGATAAAATGTATCAAAAAGTTGCCCTTGTTTTCTCAATCGTAATTTTTTACACAGGTTGTGATAACTCTAAAAGTAAGTCCAAAGTTTCCATTGAAAAAACTGAATCTGTTATTCTACCAAAAGGAGTATATCAAATTGATAAAACAAAGAGTGTTGTACGTTGGATTGGTAGAACCCCTGTCAAATTTCACGACGGTACCATTAATATTCAAGAGGGGAGTTTCTCTGTAGATGATAATGGAATTTTAAATGGAAACATTATAATCGATATGGAATCAATAAATTGCACTGATTTAAGTGGGGGTGGGAAAAAAAGCTTGGAGGAGCATTTAATGAATGATGACTTCTTTAGTGTCAACAAGTTTAAAACTTCCAAAATTAATATATCTTCTGAAATGAAACCAAATAATGGTTTAATAGATTTTAAAGGTAACCTTGAAATTAAAAATATCTCTAATCCCATATCCTTTAAATCATCTATTAACAAGACACCAGAGGGAAAATATACAGCCTCTTCAAAGTTGACCTTTGATAGGTCTAGGTACAATGTTAAGTATAAATCTAAAAGCTTTTTTAGTGATCTAGGCGATAAGTTTATCAACGATGATATTGAGATTGAATTAGATATTATTACCCTTTAAAAGTCGAGAAAGTTAATCCATTAATGTTTAGACTGGCTTTTAATAAATATTAAATGTTGACTTTAAGTCATCTTCAATTATGTGAATCAAAATGCATTGAATGGAAAAAGAGTAAAACAGCACTGATATTGATTTCCTATATGCTTACCCCATGTATTGCTCAAAATGAGGTTTGTTTTGAGATTGAGGAGAATCCCAATATTAATGACTTTGCTCTAAGTATTTTTCAAAAGTATGTAAATGTCTTGGGGGGCATACATATATATGCATTGGAGTCAATCTCAGATGAAAAAGTGCTTCATGTTGCCGCTGTTGTAGCTGAATTATTGGATAACAATGAAGATGGGTTTATTGATGACCCAATTATTGGAACGCAGTTGTCATCTCAGCATGTGATTATGCCAATTTTTAACTCTGAGTCAAGTCCGGTTGAGCAATTTTTTGAATTTTTTAATGGTTGTGCAGGAGCTGTTTTATTTCAAGAGGAGATAGATCCAACTCAGCCAGGGCGTTGGGGTCATGATGCAACGGTCGAGGAAGTATTACATACGATAAATGCTTGCGGGCATGTAGATGCTTATCCACAATTATATTCACTTGAACCGAATTCTTCTTATTTAACGAATGCTATGGATATTGCGAGAGGTGGACAATGGATTGATTTTCCTGATGCTTATCCAGATGATGCTTGGTACCATTATGATGATCACACTTGTGACTATCAATGCATGGCTATGGAATATCTATATTGGTGTACTGTCACCAATATGGATCTTCTTTCAAGTCC
>CACLYL010000060.1 GCA_902611135.1 uncultured Fidelibacterota bacterium
ACTCTGTATCAAAAATTTTCAGTTCAAAAAAGGACACGCACATTTAAAAAACAAAAAAAGATAAGTAACAGAGATAATTTGTCGAGGGAGATTAAATAATATTAAATTTTTTAGAAAAAAAAGGATGAAACAAGCAGTCATGGCATATAATTTGCAATTAATAGTTGTAACCTAAATAAATAGATTCGGAAATAAGATGAAAAAAGTAATTAAGTATTTAAAAAGTTTGAATAGAGAGAGTGGAAATTCACTAGCTGAGTTTGCAGTAACAACTGCGATGATGGCTACACTTGCAACTACTGCCGCGCCAAAATTCTCTGGTGTTGGTGAAGGTGCTAAAGAAAAGAAAACTCTTTCTGATATAGATAAAATTATCACAGCATCCAACAACTTTTATAATGATAGAGTTTCACAAGATGGTCGTGGTCGTTTTCCTGGTCAGGAAAAATTCGATGATACAGTGCCCGGTAGAAGAACCGATGAAGGAACCTCAACGACCTCTGCTGCACATGACTATTCAGGAGAAGATCAGATTGGTGCTGAGGGTGGCGTTAAAGAGCAATTAGCAATCGGTCTTACTGACACACAACTGGACAATTATGAATGGACATCAAGTTACGCAGGAAATTGGGCATCAGTCTTCGGCACCTCAACCCTAGATGCAAAAGGAAATGCTATAGTTCCTGATGGGAGCGGATTAAGCACTAATGAAGACGTAGATGAAATTGGTCAAACTTATTCGCAGTGGGCACAAACAGGAACATTTGATGATCATGAAGGGATTGGAGCGTTAGAGTACCTTGAACTTTTTGGAGGAAATGCGATATCCAGCCCATTTCAGGATGGTCATTACATTTACCTTGTAATAAAGGGTAATGGATCAGGTAGTGAGTCAGTATCACCAATCTTATATGTTGCGGATCTTGAAAGTCCCAAAGACTTTTGGAAAAAATTACAACCTTAACTACAAATAATTACCAAATAGCACACAAAACCACAACCAAAGAAAAAATAAAAAATAAAATGGAGTCTAAAATGCAAAAATAGATAACAATATAAAAACGCCCATGGTTGTAGACAAAAGAATCATTCCTGATCTTGAGTTTAAGTTTTTAAATAAGTAATTCATTAATCATGATACCCCATTTTTTTCCCATAACCAAAGTTATGAGGATATATGTATGATGATAATGATGTTGTATCCAAATTATAATTAAAATTGAAATTTAATTCAATCATATGAACTGTTTTCGCTTGATTTTCTGATAAACCATTTTGAGAGTGTACAATGATATTGTAGTTATTATCATAGTAGGTTATTCCCTGAGATGATTCAGAATTGTAATTCGTTAATGTGAAATCTAAACCATCCTGAAATAAAATTATATCATTAGATTCGTTAACTTTGATTTGCTTTTCATCTTCATTTGCATGCCTTAAGTATATCAACTTATTTCCAGATGAAAGAAGTTGATCATTAGATATTTGCCCATGAGATTCCCTTAATATTCTCCAAACTGTGGCCCTTACCTCATTTACAAAGCTTTGACGTTTTGTTTCGCTGATAAATATTTCTGAGCCTTGAAATAACAGGCGCGTTGTAATAGATCCAATTATTCCAACAGCAACAATTACAATTAACATTTCAACTAATGTAAAACCTTTTAAAGACTTTTTCATAAAATTATATTTTTGGAGTTATAATTAAAGTATCATTTAAATCTGGTAACGTTAAATGTTTTACAGAAATTGCAACACCCTTATAGTTTGTTGTAACATTGCTGTATATAAAAGAATAAGTTTCTGAACTTAAATCAGAAACCAAAACTGGCTCAGTATAAAAGACTGCTATCTCATAGCCGAAACCCTGATATCCAACAATGGAATTTTCATTATAGTTATCGAAGTCATCAATATCGTCAAATTGATTTAATAACATTTCATCATCTTCGATACCTAGCGAATTAGGATCAGTCCATGGCGCTGTTAAATTTTCATCGAATCTCCTAGCTCTGATTTGATTTTGCATGCTATTTAGCAATAGACTTTGCCGAGTTCTCAGCTCAGAATTCACCCTTACACTTTTTCCCGTGTTTAACGCTTGTAAAAAAAGCATAAATGCTAATCCAGTTAATAAGATAGCCACAAGAACTTCAACCAATGTAAAGCCAGACCTGTTTGTATTTTCTTTTATTAATTTATCGTCCATTTCCCTGTTATTGGTTCAATTTTTATCATTTTTGAATTCAGAACAATTGATCCCTCCGATTCTATATTACAATCTCCAAGAGGGATAAATTGTAATTCATAATTGTTATTCCCAAAGTTTACTGAGGTTATTTTTACCTCTCGCATTTTATAATTATCTAAAGATACTACTCCATTAGTACTATTTGGAAAGTCAGATATAAGCACTCTGTTTTGGTTTGGACCTTTGTATAATGAATAACTCTTTTCAAATACTCCATTACTTTTTGAAAATTGAATTGTTATTGTATCATGGTTTGCAAAAGCCATTGATCTGGCAAAATCAATATCATTTGTTAATTGATCAATCGCAACTTGTTCTTGAATAACACTAAGCCCCGACTGAGTTCTTATCAATGCTACTGTTACAAAAATGCCAATAAATACAATTACTATTATTAATTCAATTAAGGTAAAGCCCCGCTCTCTGGATTTAATTATTTTTCTTTTTGCCATGGCCGTTGATCTATTCGACCAAATATAATAATGATTTATATAGAGTGGGTAAAGCTTTTTCCAAAAGCAGCGCTTTCAGTGTCATTATCTGAAATTTGTATGTAATATCTAATTTCACCTGTGATTTCATCTATTTCTTCCCAGGTTTTATATTTAAAGGGGTTATTGTTAGCATTGGTTGGCACTTTTCCATCAGAAAAGAGATCTGCTGGAGTTACCAGAGAAATAGTATCATCTATAGGACTACCTCCCCAATACTCTGTCATTAAGGTATCACTATTTACAGGAGTAGGAGGGAAATGAGGATTCCCTTCTAAATGCATTCTATAAAAGTATTGAAAAAAGGTTTCTCTAATTAAATTCATACTTGCAATCGATGTCTTTTCTCTAACTAATAAATTAGTTGAATGATATGACGGAAGAGCAACGCTTATCAATGTCCCTATAATTGCTATTGTAACAACAAACTCCATCATAGTAAAACCACAATTTCTTTTAAAAACTTTTAACATAAACATTTTTATAATTAATATCATCGTTTCCGGTCTAGAATTTAAAAAGGCTCCGATGTTTATCGGAGCCTTTATTTCTCAATATTTTTAGTTTACACTAGAATTTGGTTGGAGAAGATTCTAATGCTCCCACAACAGCATCATCTCCTACTCGAGTTCCTTCACTGTATAACCATCTCCATCTTGTGTTATCTCCTCTTTGGTGAGTTATACTTCCTGTTGCTGTATATGTATCATCGCCAATATCAAATGAACCTGTTGAGGTAGTATTAAAAGTCCACTCTCCATCTTCATTTGCATCTTCATTATCATCAGAATATCCAGCTGGCTTTGTTGCAAGAGCGTCCCAAGGGTTTTCAGGGTAAATTCTACGACCTTCTGCCATTAATTGCTCCGTAGCATAATTTTCTAACCCAGCTTGTACTCCTGTTATTACTGCATTTTCAGCAGCCTCTTCTGCAGCAGTAACTGAAGCTGTATATCTTGGTATCGCAACTGCTGCCAAGATGCCTAGTATAATTGTTACCATGATTAATTCAATTAAGGTAAATCCTTTGTTATTTTTCATTTTAGACTCCATTTTATTTTTTATTTTTTCTTTGGTTGTGGTTTTGTGTGCTATTTGGTAATTATTTGTAGTTAAGGTTGTAATTTTTTCCAAAAGTCTTTGGGACTTTCAAGATCCGCAACATATAAGATTGGTGATACTGACTCACTACCTGATCCATTACCCTTTATTACAAGGTAAATGTAATGACCATCCTGAAATGGGCTGGATATCGCATTTCCTCCAAAAAGTTCAAGGTACTCTAACGCTCCAATCCCTTCATGATCATCAAATGTTCCTGTTTGTGCCCACTGCGAATAAGTTTGACCAATTTCATCTACGTCTTCATTAGTGCTTAATCCGCTCCCATCAGGAACTATAGCATTTCCTTTTGCATCTAGGGTTGAGGTGCCGAAGACTGATGCCCAATTTCCTGCGTAACTTGATGTCCATTCATAATTGTCCAGTTGTGTGTCAGTAAGACCGATTGCTAATTGCTCTTTAACGCCACCCTCAGCACCAATCTGATCTTCTCCTGAATAGTCATGTGCAGCAGAGGTCGTTGAGGTTCCTTCATCGGTTCTTCTACCGGGCACTGTATCATCGAATTTTTCCTGACCAGGAAAACGACCACGACCATCTTGTGAAACTCTATCATTATAAAAGTTGTTGGATGCTGTGATAATTTTATCTATATCAGAAAGAGTTTTCTTTTCTTTAGCACCTTCACCAACACCAGAGAATTTTGGCGCGGCAGTAGTTGCAAGTGTAGCCATCATCGCAGTTGTTACTGCAAACTCAGCTAGTGAATTTCCACTCTCTCTATTCAAACTTTTTAAATACTTAATTACTTTTTTCATCTTATTTCCGAATCTATTTATTTAGGTTACAACTATTAATTGCAAATTATATGCCATGACTGCTTGTTTCATCCTTTTTTTTCTAAAAAATTTAATATTATTTAATCTCCCTCGACAAATTATCTCTGTTACTTATCTTTTTTTGTTTTTTAAATGTGCGTGTCCTTTTTTGAACTGAAAATTTTTGATACAGAGT
>CACLYL010000061.1 GCA_902611135.1 uncultured Fidelibacterota bacterium
AATGGAAAAAATTGGATTATTTTGGGGCAGCAATACAGGCAATCAAGAGGATGCCGTCAAATTTTTAAACGATTATATGACAGAAGAAGGTTACACTTTAGAGCTTTTTAATATTGCCGATACAGATCCTTCTAAAATGCTAGAATACGATAAGCTGATTATCGGTTGTCCGACATGGCACATAGGAGAATTACAAGATGACTGGGATACGATATATGACGACTTCAAAAAGCTTGACTTTACCGGTAAAACAGCGGCATTCTTTGGTATGGGTGATCAAATAGGGTATTCAGAAAACTTTTTAGATGCTATAGGTTTACTTGCAAAGCCTTTTATGGAAAATGGAGGAAGACTTATTGGGAGATGGCCCACTGAAGGCTATGATTTTGACTATTCTGTTGCTCAAGACGGTGATGAATTTTTAGGCTTAGGTCTTGATAATGATAATCAAGATGAAGAAACAGAGGAAAGATTGATCATTTGGGCAGAACTCATAACTGAAGAATTTCAAGGTTAAATCATGCTGAACATATATAATCAGAAACCTATTTCTATCTTCATGCATGAGGGGTGTGGAAGATTAGTTATAAAATTTTGTAACATTAAAATGAAATTAAAAGCATGTCAATTCAAATTATTTAATAATTATTTGATAAATAAATCAAAAACTATAACCTCGGATACATCTAAAGTAGAATTATTACTTGTTAAAAGTAATTTAACTGTTACCATTTCACTGAGCAACTTCTTACAATTAATGCATGGCGTAAAAAGTGTTGCTCAAAAAGAATATAACTTAAAGAACTAATTTAACTTGACGAAAAAAAGCTATTTCTGTGTCTTATTTTAAAATACTCTACTATTTATTAAAACAATCTAAGAAACTACTCAGTGAAAACTATTGAAGACATAAAAAATTCAATTCCTGAGTTCGCCAAAGATATTCAGGAGAATTTTTCTTTAATAATAATGAACTCATCCTATGATGATAAACTCATTTATGGGTGTGCATATGCATGTTCTCTATCTATTGGAAGCAAAAGATTTTCTAAAATTTTTAAAAATGAATGTCAAAACAAAGTATCAAAAGATTTTGTTAAATCCATAAGGAGCACAGTATCTATCATGAGCCTTTATAATATCTGGTATTCCTATCGTGATCTTATGCCATCTATTGATATGAAGGTTAGTTCAAAGAAAATGAAGATAAGTATTCTAGATACTTACGCTGGTTTAGATAAAATTCTTTTTGAATCGATTGCACTTTGTATTAGCTCAATTAAAGGATACAAATTCTGCATCAAGTCCCATTCGCAACTGCTTCTTGATAGCAATCAAACTAAGGATTACATACTGAATATTGGGAGGATAGCATCTGTAATTAAAGCTGCAATAACATCTATCGATATAAAAAATTAAAATATAGAAATAAAATTTACTGCGGGTGTTACTATTTTGTATAAACTCCCATATTATACCAGTTCCCAAAACTGATCTAGTAGCACCCGCAGTAAATTTTATAAATGAAAATAAATAACAATTTGGGGTGAAAACGGGTGCTGTAGGCAATTTAATATGTAATCTGTGCTCTATTGGCCAACATCAGCACCCGTCTTCTTAAAGTTAATAAAAAGGCTTAAAGACAACCAAAATAACAATTAACAAAAGAAGTACAAATGGGATTTCGTTAATTAATCTAAAAAATTTGGCTGTTCGATCTTGCTGATTATTTTTAAACCTATGCAAATGGAAACCAATATAAATATGATATAATGACAGCAATATCACGAAACCGATTTTAATAATTAACCAACTATCAAAACCAATCAAATTCGCCATTAATAAACCGGTTAACCAAACAATAAATAAAGATGGAGTTGCTATGTAAAAATAGAGTCGTTTCTCCATAACTTTGAAAACTTTTGACAATTCAAAATTATCATAATTTTCTTTGTGGTAAACAAATAATCTTGGTACATATAAAAGCCCCGCCATCCAAGCAACCATAAAAATAATATGAAAAGTTTTAATCCAATTATAGGAACTATAAAACTCTAATCCCATGATGCAATCGGAGGCATTGACATCAGAATAGCTTCAACATTTCCACCTGTTTCTAAACCGAACTTTGTTCCCCTGTCATACAATAAATTAAATTCTACATAACGACTTCTTTTGCGAAGCTGTCTTATGCGGTCTTTTTCATTCCAATCATGATCTTTATACTTTTCTATTATATAGTTTGAATAGTTATAAAATAGCTTTCCAGTATCTTTTACATAGGAAAAATCTTTTTTGAAATCTTCAGTGTTCAAATAATCAAAAAAAATACCGCCTATTCCTCTTGGCTCTTTTCTATGTTTTATATAGAAGTATTCATCACACCATTTTTTGTGATCTTTGTAGTAATTAATGTTATGATTATCACAGTGCTTTTTCAACTTTTGATGAAAAGTTTTTTTTTCTTTTTCAAATTTATTAGACGGAGTAACATCCATTCCACCACCAAACCATTTCTTTGTTGTATTTAAATATCTTGTATTAAAATGCATTGAAGGCACCAACGGAGACTTGGGGTGTATTACAACGCTAATTCCTGTAGCCCAATAACTTGGATCCTCTTTCGCACCAGGAATTCTTGATCTCATACTTTCTGAAAATTGACCTCCAACAGTTGATATATTCACTCCCCCCTTCTCAATAACTTTACCTTTTATTATTGCCATTGTTCCGCCGCCGCTACCAGAATGTTTCCAGCTTTTAAAGTTAAACTTACCGCCGTCAATTTTTTCAAATGATTTTACCAGATTATCTCTAAGATTGAGGAAGGATTTTTTTACCATTTTTTGTTCATTTGTCATTCAACTTACCAACCTTTAATATTTTCTTTGATAATGCTCTTGATAAGATCTAAATGATCATCTGAATCATTCAAACAGGGAACATAATGAAATGTTTCGCCTCCATTATCTAAGAATAATTCTTTATATTGAATTTTAATCTCTTCTAATGTCTCAAGACAATCCACACTAAAAGCTGGCGATATAATTTGTAACTTCTTTACTCCTTTTTTTGCATAATCCATTATTATATCTTCTATGTACGGCTTTAACCATTCCTCCCTACCAAATCTTGATTGGAAAGCAAGGTCATAATAATCTTGGCCAAAATTTAATTTCTCAGCGACTAATCTTGCTGTTTTGTGACTGAAGCAATAATACGGATCGCCATTTTTTAAATATCTAAGTGGCATGCCATGGAAGCTAAATATTAGTTTTTCAGGCTTGCCATGTTTCATAAAACTATCTTTTACTGATTTTGCTAGAGCTTTAATATAGAGCGGATGATCATGATAACCTGATATAAACCTTAGATTAGGCATCCAACTCTCATTTAAAAGGAAGGTATTTACAGCATCAAAAGTACTAGAGGTTGTTGGAGAGCCGGCTTGAGGATAAAGTGGAAAAATTAAAATTTTAGAGATACCTCTTTCCTTAAATAATTTTAATTCATTTTCAATTGATGGATTTCCATATCGCATACCAAGTGCGATAAATAAATTATTACTGTCATGGCTAAAGTTTTTCTCTAATTTATGGATAATATTTTTTGAGTGAACAAGTAAAGGAGAGCCATTCTTATACCAAATTTTTTCATATAATTTAGCAGACTTTTTAGGTCTTATGTTTAAAATAATCAACTTTAGAAGTGGTATCCATAATGCTCTGGGTAAATCTACAACCCTTTTATCCATTAAAAATTGATTTAAATATTTTCGGAGGCTCTTTGTTGATGGAGAATCAGGTGTCCCTAAATTGGTTATTAAAATTCCTATTTTTTGTTGATAATTTGAAAATTGGTTTTCCATGATAATTAAGACTTATTTTCAAATAACTCCCTAACTTTTTCTATGAAATACTTTACATTTGATTCCCGGGACTTTGGCAAAACTCCATGATTTAAACTACAAATCCAACCTGACCTATCTTTTGGAGGCATCAATAAAAATCGATTTAAAAAATTATCAAATTCAATTTTAAAATCGTCAAAAGGTAACTGTAAAAACTCAGGATTAAAATTCCCCTGCAAAAATCCTTTTTTATTTAATTTTAAATGATTTTCTAATCCATGTGATTTGCCATAAACCATACCTGCAAGATAATTGTTTTTGATTGAGGAGGGGTCATTCAAAAGGGGATTATTTTTACAAAAGTAAGCAACTTTGTCTGGAAAACGTTTGAAAATGTTCTCTTTTAGCTTCAAGAAATAAACATTTAAAAAGTAATTATTCGTTAGCTGTTTAGCATTTGTATCAAACACATAAACTATCTCTGCCTTACTATTTAATTGCATCTCTATCGTCTTAATTGTGACGGGTAAAATTATTTCATATAATAACTTTTCATGAAATTTATTTTTTAACAGATTAATTTGTCCTCCCAGATTTTTAATCCCTAATCCATATGATAATAATGTCCATGGCCCACCTACAAAACCAACAAGACTCTTTTCTGCAGGTAATCTTTTTCTCGTTTCAATAAGGGCGTCACTTTGAAATGATAATTCATGAACTATCGCATCAGTGGGCTTGATTTTTTTTATACTATTTTCATTGAAATATGAATCAAAAATTGGTCCGGGCTTGTATTTTAAGTTTAATCCCATGTGCTCTAAGGGGAAAAGGATATCACTAAAGAGAATGGCAACATCGTAGTCAAAATCTGATATAGGTCCACATGCGACTTCAGATGCCAATTCAAAGTTTTTACATAACTGTT
>CACLYL010000062.1 GCA_902611135.1 uncultured Fidelibacterota bacterium
TTTTTTCTGATTTCACAAACCTCGTAGATTTAAAAACATTTTCGTACCAATAAGGCGCCCAAACCCCATCTGTTTTTCTTCGACCAGGTGGCCAAATTAACATTTGTTTTTCAAACTTTATTTTCAATTTTTTACAAAGTTTTTTCAATAAATCCTCTGGATTTTCAAGAATGTCTTTTGAATCAATTATAATCGGATCTTCATAGTTTTTGACTATATTATAAATTTTATATTGTTGTATATAACCAAGCTGCTCAGCGCTCTTAATTAAGAACTTTCTATTAAAACTAGATATAACTAGTTCCGGATTTCTGATTAAAAAACAGTTTTTAATACCTTTAATCCAATCTAAATTATATTTATCAAGCATATGGTGAGACATATGTTTCTGATAAAAAATTGGTCTTTTATCGTTTAAACTATCTAAACATATTTCAACTATTTTCTCATAGTTAACTGGTTGACTTTTTAAAATCTTCTCCCTGTATGGATGGTTATAACCGGTTTCCTTTAAGTAACAAGCATAAAACGGCTCATCAATTACAAAAGTATCGGTCCTATTTTCAAAAGATCTCATCATAGCAGTAGAAATATTCCTAGGTCCAGACCACATTGCTATTTTAACTTTATCCATCAGTTCACAGCATGCTCAACCATGTCTATCTTATATAAATCCTGCAATATTCTTGTTATTTTCCCCATCCTATTATTTGACTTCTCTATGCCATCAACCTCAATTACGGGTATAATTCCAGCAAAAGTTCCAGTAACAAATGCTTCATCAGAATCATGTACATCAGAAACTTTAAAGTTTTTTTCTAATATTTTAATTCTATTTTGTTTACATATTCCTATTACAGCCTGTCTAGTTATACCTTTTAAACAGTGTAAACCTTTAGATGTCCAAACTTCGCTATTTTTAACCATAAAAAAGTTTGTTGAATTACATGTTGAAACAAAACCACGTGGATCAAGCATTAAAGCCTCATCAACCTCTAGTTTAGAAGCCTCTATACATGCAGCGATACAATTATGTTTGCTTAATGAGTTAATTTGATGATTTTGCACTCTTGAATCTCTAATTGTCTTAACTGTTGCAATTTTTATTCCTTTATTAATAGAGTCATAGTTAACTTTTTTAAATTCAGGAATTACAACTAATGTGGGATCTCCGATTGTGACAGCAGGACTTTGATAAGGAGTGCTTTTAATTCCTCTTGAGATAATTAATCTAATATGAACATCAGTATACATTTCATTTAAATTGATAGTTTTAAATAAAATTTGCTTAAGATCTTTTTTACTTAAATTTAACTTAATATCTAAAAGCTTTGCACCATTATATAAACGTTCTAAATGACTGTTCAAATGTAGAATTGAACCGTTATGTAACCTTAAACCTTCCCATACTCCATCACCTAATAAAAAACCACTTTCAAACACTGATACCTTTGCCTCAGATCTATTATAATGTTTGCCATTAATATAAACTTTTATATCTTTATTTCTAGAATCTTTCTGATAATCATGAGTAGAAACCATCTTATTTTTGTTCCTTTATTTGTTTTAATCTTTCAAATAATACTGCAGCAACAGAAGCACCAACATTTAAAGAGTTAATCTTACCTTGCATATCAATCTTTGCTGTAAAATCACACAATTCTTTAATTTTCTTCTTTATTCCAAAACCCTCGCTTCCAAAAACTATTACTATATTTTCTTTTAAATCCATGCTGTACCATCTTTTAGCATCAGGTTCATTTTCAAATGCAATGCTCCAAAAACCTAAATTTTTCAGCTTTTTAATTTCATTTTTTATGTTTGTAACTTCATATATTGGCATATTTAAAAAAGCACCTTGACTAACTTGTAAAACAGTATTTGATATTGTTGCTGAATTATGCTTTGAATATATTATTCCATTTATTCCAGCACATTCAGCTGTTCTAATAATTTGACCAAAATTTTGAGGATCTTGTATTCCGTCTAAAGCTAAAAAGCATGAATGTTTATTTTCAAATGTCCCTGCTAGAGTATATTTAACCAAATTATAATAAAATGATATGGCAATGGAATGACTCCGATTATTTAAATACTTTACTTTAAAATCTTTTTTTGTTAGAAAGTTAAGATTATGATTTTTCTTTTTTGTTAAACTAATCAATCTATTATTTTTTTTAATATTAATTCCTGCGATCATATCAATATTTATTTGAGAACATTTTTTAGAGTTTACAACTAGAAGTGCAATATTTATTCCAAAGAGAGTGTAATGTGCCATAGACTATTTTAATATTAATTTATACTTTAATAGTTTTCTTTTAGAAAACCTATAAAAATACTAATTTAATATTAAGGATATTAATTTATTTGGGCCCATAGCTCAACGGTTAGAGCAGCAGACTCATAATCTGTTGGTTCGGGGTTCGAATCCCTGTGGGCCCACCAGCTTTATTCTAGTGCTTCTCGTCGTGAAAAGGTTTGGGAGTGCTCTGTAAAACTCCCCTTCCTTTTGTACATGTATATACAATATTAACCTAAAAAGTTAGACATAGTTAGACAAACTATCATATTTTTGATTTACAACTCCTATTCACTTTTTCCACTTGTATATTATTTTGGGAAAATAAAAACGAAGCATTAATAATAAATAGTAGACATATTTTTTTCATATTTAAATCTACACATCACCCCACAAACAAAAAACAGACTCTCTTTTGTCTACCTTTTGCGGAAGGAGGATTTACGTTAGTCCCTAAGTACCATACGCCTATAGATGTCTACCTCAAAAATGTGTGCCTTATTTGGGGGGTGTATTTGACAGATGTAGAAAAAAATAGACAGATTATAGAAACAAAAACCTCCTATTTCATTATAATAAACCCTAATGCAGGACTATCTTAGATTTTTCTTAGATTTTCTTTCCCTATCTTGAAGTTTTATGATTTTGACAAATTCGTTCCATAGCTCATCTCTAGCTATTGCTAGATTTTTTTCTCTAGTTGAATTCTCAATTATATCTAATCTCTTCTCAATTTCATTTAATCTTTGCTCAATACCTTTCACTTCTAATCCTCCTCATTTGTTTGTAAAAGTTAATGATCGAAAACTAATTAACCCAAAAAAACTAGGAGTCTTTATTATTGAATAGTTGAGGATCTTGTAGCATTAGGATAACTTTTATGTTTTCTTAAAGTAGGTTAGGCATATGTAATTTTGAAGTAGAAATAACCTAAACTTGAATAGTAATCGTTTTTAAGAATAAAATAGTGAAAGAAATCGCTGCATATATAAACTGTAAGGTTCTCATATTATCCAACAAAATACCATTTTATGAAATTATGCTTGTAATATATTTCATTATACCTGCAATTGTTGCAACTTATATTTACTTTCGATTTTTAAAAGTACACCCTTTTTTGATTTCAGCCATATTGTTTTGTACTTGGTTCTTACAGGTTTTCATTTGGAACTATAATTTGAATATCTACTACCAATTTTAAATAGTATTGATCAATACAGATTTTTTTAAGCTTGACTACTTTGTGTGGAAGGGAAATTCACACTATCATTAAAAAAATCATACGCTCATGCAGATGCTAAAAACTCGTGTCCGGAATAAGTGTTTATGGAATCGGGATAAAAATGAATAAATATGATGGTCTATTAAACATAAATGCCTCGCAATTAAGCAAGGCATTCATTGTAGAGGTATATGGTAGCACTGTTAGTTTTGGGAACTAATACACCTTAAGAACATGTTTCTACCTCTGTTAACATATAATTTCCAAAGAGTTATAGCCATTACTTTAATAGAGTCATTTTCGGCAATTGACTATTTATTAACTTTATAATAACAGAAAGCTACTATTTATAATCAATTCAACACTCAAATTAAAAGGTATTATAAGGTAATTACTTGGTCGGGTGGACTTGCTCCAAGTGCCTCATATAACTGCGGAAAACAGCCAGCAGTTACTCCATCAACTAATCCCTTTGCTTTTACATCTCCGCTGCCACACTGTTCAAAAGTTCCTTCTGCTAATTCTCTTCTTACTGCACATTGATCGCAGACCATTAAAAGTATATTATTATCTTTGGCAATCTTTGCTAATCTTTCACCAACTGGGTTGTTTTTTTGAAGACAAAAAATATTATCATCAAAGAAAAACATACCTGCAACTTTTACCTTATGGCTATTAGTTTCTAATTGTGGTAGAATCATAGTAGCAAGTTGAAATGTGCTTGCTATACTAGTTTTAAAGATATATGCAACAGTCATTTTAAGCTCTGTTATTTTTATTTATGTTAGCATAAAAAGTATAATTATTGCAACTAAGTTGCAATAAGGATTTAAATGTAATCAATCATAATTAAATAGCTTTTTTGTCTTAGCTATGCATTGAAAAAAGTTAAAAAAGCTAATCTCTGGATTTGAAGTCCTCTTGTTTCGTATGTAGAATAAAATGAAGTGGTTCAACTGAGCCGCAATATTTATCAAAAAAGTAGGTTTGTTCAAACTTAAGTTAATTTAAAATGTGGGGGGGAGATTTACACAACCACTTTAAATCTTACATGTTTTTTAGGATTTGAAAAGTATGCCCACCATATTTGTGTCCGCTTTTTTATATATAATGAATAAATATGATAGGTGATGAAACAAAAAAGCCCCGAAGTTGCCTGTTTTTTTAATTTATTATTATCATACCATATGCTCATCTAATCTATAATCTGTATT
>CACLYL010000063.1 GCA_902611135.1 uncultured Fidelibacterota bacterium
TATGAAAAATCAAAAGAAAAAATTTTTAATAACGATATAAATTATAGACTGGACTATAACTTTAATAATACACTAAGATCATTTTTTATATTTAATTATGAAAATTCCTTTAGAAATGCAGAAAATAAAAAAGATGTTTATATAAACAGGGGATTTGGGCATTTAAGGTTGACAAAATCTTTAGTAAAAAATTTTGATGCAGAGATCTTTTTCCAGATGGGATTTAATGAGTTTCTCGATATTAAAGACCGAAAATTAGGAGGTTCTGGGTTAAGATTAAAAATTATGGATCAAAAAGCAGGAACACTTTTTTTAGGGCTTGGCTTAATGAAAGAGAATGAAGTATATAATCCTAGTTTAATTCCCTTTGAGTCTTTACTTCGATCTACCAACTATCTAAATTTAAAATTATACCTTACATCTAATGTATACTATGAAACAATAGTCTATGTTCAACCATCTTTGGAGAACTTTAATGATTTCAGAATACTCATTGATAATAATATTGATTTTCAATTCACTGATAATTTTAATTTAACTATCAACATTCATTTTCAATATGATAATGAACCGCATGGTGATATGATAAAAACTTATTTTCAAATAAAAAATGGTTTTCAATTATCATTTTAATAAATTTTATATGAAAGGCTAAAAACTGATGAAAATTGATTACAACGACCTCAAAGTATTAATTACAGACAGTGAATACTTAAGCGCTATTATTTTAATGCTCATCTGCTACATCTCATTTCTCTTTTCCAAAAAGGTAATGTTAAAGTTCTTGTCTCAAATATTTAAACGGACATCAACTCAGATTGATGACATTCTTATTGGAAGAGGGGTTTTTGAAAAGATTCCTTATCTAGTTCCCTTACTAATCTTATACGGCAGTAGATCATCAGTTGTAATTGTTGCTACTGTTGAAAGGTTTTTATTATCAATAATAGCGCTTATAATTATCCTGACAATTAATTCCCTGACCAACGCTCTCGGTGAAATTTATTTAAAGAGTAAGCTATCCCAAAGATTAAACATTAAAAGCTATTTACAAGTTATTAAACTTATAAATAATATTTTGGGTACTATTATAATTATTGCTTTTTTGTTGGGAAAATCACCAACACTCTTTATTAGTGGTTTAGGTGCCTTAACTGCTGTTCTTTTGCTAGTATTTAAAGACACTATACTTTCATTGGTCTCTAGTCTACAAATTAGCTCAAACCGTTTATTCAAAACTGGTGATTGGATTGAGGCAAGCCAATTTGGTGCTGATGGAAATATCATTGAAATTGCTTTACACTCTGTAAAAATACAAAATTGGGATAAAACGATTACAAGTATACCAACAAATAGCCTTGTGAATTCCTCATTTAAAAATTGGTCAGGAATGACGGAGAGCGGAGGAAGAAGAATAAAAAGATCTTTAAATATTGATATGAGTACTATAAAATTTTGTGATAAAGAACTTTTAAATAAGTTTTTGAAATTTGATTTAATAAAGGATTATGTAGAAAGTAAACTCTCTGAAATTGAATTTGAAAATAAAAATAAAAACGTTATAAATGAATTGGGTGTAAACGGACGTTCCTTGACAAATATTGGGACATTTAGGGTTTATATTGAATGCTATTTGAAAGATAATACAAAAATTCATAAAAATATGACCTTTCTAGTTCGTCAGCTTACCCCTGCTAGAAATGGACTCCCTCTAGAAATCTATGTTTTCTCAAATGATACTAATTGGGCAAACTATGAAAAAATACAAGCCGATATTTTTGATCATTTATTAGCTGTGATTCCAAAGTTTGATCTAAGAATTTTCCAAGATCCAACTGGATCTGATTTTCAAAAAGTTAATAGTTAAGTATATTTATTATACTTGATAAAAATAAGATTTGGATAATATATTTTGAGCGTTATGAGCTAATTTAGGAGACAATATGTTAAAAAAAATTAACTACTTTATTATGGTTATTTTATCATTTGAATTTATTTCTTTCATCATTGGATATGGAACGCACTATGAACATTATAAGTTTACTTTGTTGTTATTGTTCCTACTAACCAATACATACTTTTTATCAAGAAAAAGAAAAATGATTACCCAACCAGTTAGAAGTAAGTAATTTCAAATGAAGATATCTAACTCTAGCGACAGACTTAAACTTGCTATCTAGAGTTTTTCTTATTAGTAGAGGTAAATGTTGTGGTCACAAATGCTTAATGTGTCCATATACAGAAAAGCACAGAGGTACCTCTTTAGTTGTAAGAAAAGATGTACTAAAAAGTCTGAGCGAGCTCGAAAGGAGCGAATTAAGAAGGATAAAAAGAAAAGATGAATAGAATGTTTCGTTGGTCAATTTATCTGCTTATCGCCTTCCTTTTATCAGTCATTTACTACTTCTACTCGATTTGGAGCTTTTTCGATAATGGAACTGAGGGTAATTCAATCGTTTAACAAAACTTACCATGCTACGAATTCGTTGTATTTTAGCAGTCTTAATAGAGCAAAGGAAGTCTAAAAAAAAATCCTTTACTTATTTTATTTATTCGTTAATATTCGCTCACTGACCAATTATATTCTGCATAAGAAGGATAGCCAATAATAGTGTAGCTTTTTCCTTCTCCCATATTTAAGATTTTAGTTACTGTTGTGTCAACCGGAACCGTATCATAATAAGTTCGCATATATTTTGAACTAATAGTAAATGTGTATTGGCCTGCCTCAGCACTATCTGAGCCATAATAACCATCTCCATTTTCATAAACTACATTGCTCCAATCAAATGATGCAGTACTTTGGGTGATTTTTTGAGATAAAATAGGTTCAATGGTAAGAGAAGTTGCTTCAATTTGAAAAGAGTATCCAGCTTTAGGTAGTGTTTCTTCACATGAAAAAATCAATAACAAGGAAACACCTAAAACAATTTTTAATTGCGAATACATATAAACTCCATTTTATTTTTCTTAATGCAAGAAAGAGAGAAAAACTAAAAAAGGGAAAATATTTGATCGATAAAACGTAATTAATAATAAAGAGTTAGAAGATATTTAGCTAATTAGGTTTCACTCTTTCCCGGATTTTAAATTATCAAATTTTCTTTTCATTGTAGGATTACCATAAGTTAGCTTTTTAATAGTTAACTTATCTGCCTTATCATTAGCTAATCTAAGATTTCTATCCGATGATAATAGAGCTTCTTTTGTTTTTTGAAGATGATTGATGGTTTTATCTATTTCTGAAATTGCAGTTAAAAATTTTTTATTTGCAAGTGAATAATTCTTTGAAAATCCTGTTTTAAATACGTTTATTTTATCTTCAAAATTACTAATGTCAATATTTTGATTTTTCATCAACTCCATCTCGATTTTATACTTCATTGAATTCAGGGACGCATTCCTCAACAAAGTTATAATTGGAATGAAAAATTGAGGTCTAACAACATACATTTTTTCATATTTATGAGAGACATCTACAATACCAGAATTGTAGAGCTCACTATCTATTTCAAGTAAAGATACCATTACAGCATATTCACAGTTTTTTTGAATTCTGTCTTTGTGTAGCTCCTTAAAAAAATCTTCATTTTTCTTTTTCGATATAGTATGATCGCCCTCATTTTTCATTTCAAACATAATTGATATGACTTCATTTTCCTGATCATCAAATTCTCGATAAATATAGTCACCTTTACTACCTCTTCGAGCATCATTGTCTTTCTCAAAGTGTGCATTCTGAAATCCGGTTGCTCTAAGTTTATTAAACTCAGCCTCACAATGTTTCTCTAAAGTTTCACCAATCATTTTTGTAGATAATTTTAATTTTAAATCTTTTCTTAATTGGATTTCCTCATCTTTTAGTTTAATAATATTATCTTTCGTTTTTATTTCTGACTGATGTTTTTCATTTAAGGTTTTTTCAAATAGTTCTCTCTCTACTTTTTGATTTTTTATATCATTTTTTAATTGATTGAGATCTTTTTCGATTTGATTAGTTGCATTACTAACCGCTAGCTCTTTATCTTTTTCAAAGTTATTTATTGCTGATTTTAGACGCTCTATTTCAATTCTCTTATTTGATATATCTTTGAAGTGTTGATCGGCATTCTTTGCAATAATTTCCTTAAATTTGAAATCATTTGTCGCTATTTGTTGTTTATAAGCTGATTTTGATTTGGCTAATGCTAACTCTACCGCAGTTTCTTTCTCTTTTATAGAAAGATTCTTAATGTTGTTTATTTCTTTTTGAAACTGGTCATCTCTTACTTGTTTAAGAATATCATTGTAACCAGATTCATCAATTTTAAATGCTTTACCGCAATTTGGACATTTGATTTCACTCATATTTTACCTTTACCAAATTTTAAAAAGAAAGGAGTACTTAAATTAAAGCTCATTGATAAATAA
>CACLYL010000064.1 GCA_902611135.1 uncultured Fidelibacterota bacterium
AGAAACTTTATAATCACCTTTTGATTCAACTTTTATTAGATACTTTCCCTCTGAATCAGTAGCGGCTCCAAAGGACGTTCCATCTATGATCACATTTGCTCCAATAAGAGGAGAATTATTCGTAGAATCCTTTACTATTCCCTTTATAGTGTATCCATAAATAGGTAAAAGTATGAACAAGAAGGTTATAATATGCTTTTTCATAGATTTTGTGCTTAAAAATAAATAGCCTCATTGAAGAGGCTATTTATTTTATTAATATTCTTTCAAAAAGAAATTATTTCAACAGTAACATCTTTCCTTTTGCAATACGATTATCAGAATTCACTTCATAGAAGTAAACTCCACTCGGAACTTTATTTCCATTAGCATCTAATCCTCTCCAAGTAATGTCGTAAGTTCCAGCATTCAGAGCTGAATTTTGAATGACATTTACCTTCTCACCAAGTATTGAGTAAATTGTAACTTTGACTTGAGAATCTTTCTCAGTTGAGAATCGTATTTTTGTTTCTGGATTAAATGGATTAGGGAAATTGCCCATCAACTCAAATTTTTCAGCAATCGGCGCACTTTCATCAAGCTCGGTTGAGGCTGTATTAGTCCAGAAAGTATTTACTCTTTGAGTAGTCATATCAGGAATACAACTATTATCAACTTCCATTATAAGTCTTCCAGTCTGATATTCTGGATCAAAATCCCATCCTGAATCATCAACACCACATTCATATTGACAAGCCTGCTGAACACCAATTAATGCCATTGTAGGACCTGCTTGAAAGATATCATTGCAAGCATCACCACCACCTGCACCTGCACAATCGACATAGTCAGAATATAAGCTTGAGCCTACACTACTACCAATTGCACCAGCAGTAGTTTCATCTACGTAAATGAAAGCAACCATATGAGCTGCTGTAGTTAAGGCAGTTTCTAAATCATCTCCAGCTGCCATAGCGCTATCCAAAACCATAGGGAAAACTTGGGCTGCTTCAAGATAATTATAAGTGAAAAAGTATCCTGTTGGAGCTAGAGGCTCATCTCCGCTAAAGGGAATACCATCTGCTGCTGCTGGATCAAAGAGATAACCATTGTTTGTAACAACTGTTCCTGAAGCAGTAGTGTCTCCGGTGATTGGGTTAACAGAGAATGAGTTAGGATCTTCAGGGTTAATTGGATTACCTGTTCCACCTAATATGGGAAATTGAAATGATTCTTCTGCACCCGTCCATCCAAGCATGTACCAGAGCATGGTATCCTCATGAACATAGGCTAAATAGTTTTCCATATTTACAAGTGTTACAGTATCTGCAGGAGAAAGAGGTACACCAAAGTAATCATCTAATAACCCATCATCATCTTCATCACCTAAACCACTGGCAGCGCCGTCATTTGCCTCCCAATAAATTTCAAGGTCAGTGGGCATAGTGTGCGCTTCATCGGAATAACCTAGAGTGACCATTCCCCAATTTTCCATGTCTGTTCCAGGTCCATAATCTACTCCCAGTTGCCCATTAGCTAAATCTGCAGCATTAAATTGAGCAAAAACTGAAGAAAGGGAAATTCCCCAACCCATAGAATATCTAAGAGGATCATCTGGATGTGTGAATCCCGTTCCTCCAGTCCAAGTACCAGCTTCAGAAACTCCAGGAACTGTAGCAAATGTTGAACAATTATCTGCCTCTGTTGTCGGATAAGTACTACCTTCGTTGATAGTAAAAGTTCCATCATCATTTAGATCAACATTCATTGACACCCCAGCCATTGCGAGCAAAGTTTCATTGATTAAAGGAACTAGATTAACAATAACAGTATCTCCAATGGCATATTCTTTCAAGGTATGAGTATATCCCATTCCAGCAGCGGCTGCCGCAGAACTTGGCCATGAAGCAGTGACACTGTAAGAACCATTTGCAGAGTCTTGCGGACTTTCAAATTCTCTTGCAACATGTGTATATTCAACAATTGCCGATGTACACTGCCAATTTGCTTGAATTGATTGGGCTTGCGTTAACGCAAAAGATGAAAAGCCTAAAGCAAACAATATTTTTAACAATTTCGTCATAAATTTTCTCCAATTATTTTTAAAAAGTAAGTAAATAGTCAGATAAATCAACAATATATGAATCAAGTAAGTTTGAAGTGGATGTTAAAGTATCTGTTAATTGACTTACTACTAACCATATTATTTAAATGTCGGTCTAATCTTTAGACAAACAGGACAAGTATAAGGAAAAGTGATTGGATGTGTCAATCAGTATTTCTCATTGTCTTCTTGGGCTTTTCTGTAACTCCATCTCGCCCATAAAATCCACAGACAATAAAGGGATAAAATACTTCCCCCAACAAAGAGTACATGTCCAAAAATTTGCCAATAAATATTCATTTAGTTATTTTGTTTCTACTAATTTATTATGCTATAATTGAAGTGTAAATATTTAATAATTGTTATATTTACTATCAAAAATTATGAAAATAGCCGTTCTAGTTAAACAAGTTCCTGGATCTGAATCTTCATTACCAATTAATTTTGATCAAAACTGGATTGATGAGGAGCAAGTTTCATTTGTTATGAACCCTCCAGATAATTATGCAATTGAAGAGGCATTATTAATCAAAGAAAAACTAGGATCAGGCGAAGTTGTGATTATCAGTAAGGGCCCAAACCGGGTGCAGAAAATTATACGAGAAGGACTGGCTAAAGGCGCTGATAGAGGAATCCATCTTTTTGAAGAAGGCCATAATACAGATCCGCTAGCATCCGCAAAGAGTTTTTCAAAAATAATGAAAAGTGAGAATTTCGATCTTATTTTAAGCGGTTTACAGTCTGATGATCTCGGATTAAGTCAAACTGGTGTATTAATAGGAGAAATGCTTGGATACTCCACAGCTACTTTAGTAGTTGAAACTATGATTAAAGGCAATTCCTTAAAAGTTAAACGAGAGTTAGAATCAGGGTGGTTTCAGTGGGTTTCATTTCCATTTCCGGCATCTATTAGTATTCAATCCGGATTAAACTCGCCTAGATATCCATCGCTGAAAGGGATAATGGGTGCAAAAAGAAAGGAGATCAGAATAATATCCGAAAACGAACATTCAGACTCCTCAAAACAACAATATATAGAAAAAATATCACTACCTACAGCAAATAAAAAAACTGAAATAATTGAAGGAGACTCTGAAGAAACCATTGATAGAATTATTAATATTTTAAAATCCGAAATCAAGGTACTATAGCCTATGGATATTTTCGTTATTTTAGAAGACAATCACGGCTCTGTTCATAAAATGAGTATCGAAGCAATAGTCGCGGCTCAATCACTCAATGGTTCGATATCAGCCATTGTTATAGGGGAAAATCACAAGGATCTTGCGAGTGAAGTTTCAAGTTTTAATTTAAAAGAAATTTTAACAGTCAATAATTCCTTAGTAGAATCCTATAGTGCAGATGGTTACACTGAGGTTTTACATCATATTATAAATCAAAAAAAACCAGATTTAATAATTTGTGGGCATACATATCAAACAAGGGATTATATTCCACGTTTAAGTGCAAGAAATGACATTCCATTCATACCAGATGTAATAGAGATAAAAGATAATCTGTATATAAAGCAAGTATTAAACTCTAAACTTAACGCGTCATGTTCATCAGATTCTGGAACATTGATTATTAGCGTTCAATCTGCGGCATTTAATGGTGAAGATATTGAAGAAGGGACCCCCCTAATTAATCCATTTGAAATTCAAATTAATTCTGAAAAAGTAAGATCTACATCTGAAACTCCTTTTATAGAAGATGCCGGAGATATTGATTTAGAATCTGCCGACATATTAGTTTCCATTGGTAGAGGAATTGAGAAAAAAGAAAATTTGCAAATTGGTTTTGATCTTGCCAAAACGCTTGGTGCAGAAGTTTCTGCAAGCAGACCCGTAGTGGATGCTGGTTGGTTAGAGTCTTATCGCCAAGTTGGTAGTTCAGGAGCTTCCGTTTCACCAAAACTATATTTAGCATTGGGGATATCTGGAGCTATCCAGCATGTTGTGGGAATGAAAGGGTCAAAATTCATTTTAGCAATCAACAAGGATCCTGATTCCCCTCTCTTTGAAATTTCTGACTATGCGATTATAGGTGATGTTTTAGAAATTGTTCCAAAATTAAACCAGGCTTTACAAGACCTTTAATATCCTATCTCAACTGCTGTAGTTCTGTTTTAATCATTAAAAA
>CACLYL010000065.1 GCA_902611135.1 uncultured Fidelibacterota bacterium
GAGACCAAATTAATTAAATTGGGCATATCTTGTGAAAGTACCAACGGATGCTCATATTTTTTGATGCCAAGATCTAGTATATCTTTAACTCCATTGAGGATGTCTAATTCGATGGGCTTAATTGATAGCGGCTATAGAGGAGAACTAAAGGTCTATGTCGATAATATTAGTGATGAATCATTTGAATTGCAAAAAGGGAATAGACTTTTCCAGTTAGTGGCAATGAATGGGGCTCCTATAAGTTTCATAATCGCAGAACATTTGTCAGAGACCAATCGTGGCAAAGGAGGATTTGGATCTACAGGATCATAGATATTACGTCATTTTGTCGTTATTTTATACTTTTGATATTACATTATGCCCCATAACTAAGCTTGGTATAATATTTGTACCTAATTATTTGCGGGAATTTCAAGTCATAGATTGCAATTCTAATTGTTGAAGGTTAATATCTGTCCCGCTTTTAGCAAAAAATAAGTTTAACATAATAAAAAAGGAGATAAATAATGGGTTTGACTATTAAGCCATTATCAGATCGCGTGGTTGTAGAGCCAGCTCCAGCTGAGGAAAAATCTTCTGGTGGTATTATTTTACCAGATACCGCTCAAGAAAAACCACAACAAGGTAAAATCGTCTCTGTTGGTCCTGGCAAAGCTAGCGACTCAGGAACAATCGTAAAAATGACCGTCAAGCAAGGTGATACAGTATTATATGGCAAATATTCTGGTACTGAAGTATCCTTAGATGGCGGAGATTTTGTAATCATGCGCGAAAGCGATATATTAGCCGTACTTTAAGAAGGAGTAAAAATAATGGCAAAAGAAATTGCATATGCTCTAGACGCAAGGAGCTCTTTAAAATCTGGTGTAGACAAATTAGCAAACGCAGTTAAAGTTACATTAGGTCCAAAAGGACGAAATGTCGTCATAGAAAAGAAGTTTGGTGCCCCTACAGTAACTAAGGATGGAGTTACCGTTGCAAAGGAAATTGAACTTGAAAATAAATTAGAAAATGTTGGCGCTCAAATGGTGCGTGAAGTTGCCTCCAAAACATCCGATGTTGCTGGTGATGGCACAACCACAGCAACAGTGTTAGCTCAACATATTGTAGATGAAGGTCTTAAAAATGTCACTGCTGGTGCTAATCCAATGTCAATCAAAAGAGGAATAGATGCTGCGAGGGACCATGTTGTAGAAGCTATAAAAGGTCAATCAAAAGATCTTCCAGATTCAAAACAAATAGCACAAGTTGCAACAATATCGGCGAATGACGACAAGGAAATTGGTGATAAGATTGCTGAAGCTATGGAAAAGGTTGGCAAAGATGGCGTAATAACTGTTGAGGAGTCTAAAACTGCTGAAACATATTTAGAGCTTGTAGAGGGTATGCAGTTTGATCGTGGATACCTTTCTCCATATTTTGTTACTAATTCTGAATCTATGGATGCAGAAATGGAAGATCCATATATTCTTATCCATGATAAAAAAATAAGTAACATGAAAGATCTTCTTCCACTTCTTGAAAAAGTAGTACAGACAGGTAAGCCAATTGTTTTGATAGCTGAAGATATAGAAGGTGAAGCTCTTGCTACTCTAGTTGTCAATAAACTCAGAGGCACATTCAAAGTTTTGGCTGTGAAAGCTCCTGGTTTTGGGGATAGAAGAAAGGCAATGCTCGAAGATATTGCTGTTTTAACTGGTGCTACAGTTATTTCAGAGGATGCAGGCTACAAATTAGAAAATGCTAACATCGATTATCTAGGAACAGCCAAAAGAGTAGTATCTGATAAGGATAATACAACCGTTGTTGATGGTGGTGGATCCAGCGATGCAATTAAAGCTAGAATCAATGAAATAAGAGTCCAGATAGACAAAACATCATCTGATTATGACCGTGAAAAATTACAAGAGCGGCTTGCAAAACTCTCAGGAGGGGTCGCAGTAATAAATGTCGGTGCTGCAACTGAGGTAGAGATGAAGGAGAAAAAAGCTAGAGTCGAGGATGCTTTACATGCTACCAGAGCTGCTGTTGAGGAAGGAATAGTTCCAGGTGGTGGCGTTGCTTTAGTTAGGTCAATCCCTTCTTTAAGCAAGCTCAAATTGGATTCTGAACAGCAAGTAGGAGTAGAGATACTCAAAAGAGCTCTTGAAGGTCCTATTCGTCAGATATGTCAAAATGCTGGAGTTGAATCCTCTATTGTGCTGCAAAATGTCAAAGAGGGAAAAGATGACTATGGATATGATGCTAGGTCCCACAAGTATGTAAACATGTTCAAAGAGGGTATCATTGATCCAGCCAAAGTTGCTCGCGTTGCAGTTGAAAATGCGACTTCTATAGCAGGAATGGTTCTAACAACAGAAGCTGCTATTACTGATATACCTGAAGATGAAAAAGCACCTGCTATGCCAGATCCCGGAATGGGTGGTATGGGTGGTATGGGTGGTATGGGTGGTATGATGTAACCCAACTCATATCTAGATATATGAAAATAAAAAAAGCCTCGAAGTTCGAGGCTTTTTTTTATTTTATGAAATTGGAAAGATACTGGTTAGCTTTTAATTTATACTTATGATTTCTTCAAATTCAGAAAGAAAAAGGTTTTTTATTTTTGATGGATATGCTCTTTTATATCGAGCTCATTTCGCACTGATTAAAAACCCTCTTGTCACATCATATGGACTTCATACTAGTGCCTTATATGGTTTTACTAATCAAGTATTGAAACTAATAGATAAAGAAAAACCAGATTATGTTGCTTGCGCTTTTGATTCAAAAGAAAAGACTTTTAGGCATCATATGTTTAATGATTATAAAGCTCAGAGGCCTGAGATGCCAAATGAATTGCAATCACAGTTGCCTCATTTATGGGAATTATTGAATTTTTTAAACTTACCAACATTAAAAAAGCCTGGTTATGAGGCTGATGATTTGATTGGTACCTTAGCTGTTGAAGCTAATAAAAATAAACTTGATACATATATTGTTAGCGGGGATAAAGATTTTATGCAATTAATTAATGAGCATATATTTTTATATTCACCAGGGACTCGTTGGAAACCTAAGGTGACAATTTATGATTCAAAAGGGGTAGAAAAAAAGTGGGGGGTTAAGCCGAACAAAATAATTGATCTTCTTGGTTTAATGGGGGATGCCTCGGATAACATTCCAGGTGCTTCTGGGATTGGTGAAAAGACAGCAGTAAAATTAATAAAAGAATATGGTTCTTTGGAAAACGCATTGAAAAATGCTGAAAATATTAAAAATAAACGAATTCAGAATGGCTTACAAAGTAATCAGAACTTGACGCTATTAAGCAAAAAGTTAGTAACTATAAAAACAGATTTAAATCTAGAACTTTCAGTAAAGGATTTAAAATTAAAAGAAATTAATAAAAATAATTCACTTAAAAAATTCAGAGAACTTGAGTTTTTTGCTTTGGAAAAACTTATTTCAAACAGCGAAAATGATAATTTAGAACTAAAAACAAAGAATAATTTTAAAACTGTAACCAGTAAAGACCAGCTGAAAAAATTAGTTAACCACTTTAAAAATTCAAAAAAATTAACATTTAGTGTAGAGGTTACATCTGAAAATCCATTTTCAGCATCTATTATTGGCTTT
>CACLYL010000066.1 GCA_902611135.1 uncultured Fidelibacterota bacterium
TTATCCCAAGCGTTTTCTAATTCGTCCGGCGTAACCATATAAGGACCAAAGCTTGTAGCAAAATCCTTACCTTTTGCAGGACCTAGATTCATTGCCATTTCTTCTCTTTGAAGATCCCTTGCAGACCAATCATTACAAATTGTATAACCTGCTATATATTTAGAAGCTTCATACTGTTTTATATTTGATCCTCCTTCAGCGATTATAATCGCGAACTCAAGTTCAAAATCTAATTCCTTGGTTTCTTTTGGATAGGGGACGATTTGCTTGTGTCCATAAAGCGCTGAAGGATTTGAAAAATAAAATATCGGGATTTTAAACCAATCTGGATGCATGTCTAATCCTCTTAGTTTTCTAGCAGATCTAACATGTTGCTCGAAAGCATAAAAATCTCTAAAGGATTGTGGTCTCATTATCGGAGGGAGCAAACAAGCATCATCTAAAGTAGTTGCAATAGGTTTAGTGGCCTCCAAAAATGAATTAGGAATTTGTGGTGGAAGTTGATCATTTAAATTTTTAAGTAATTTAAAGTTTTCTTCCCAATTTTCTAGCGCGATTTTTAATTCCGAAGGGATTTTTATAAATGAATCGTTATCCTTGTTTTTCTTAATCCAAATTGATGCTCTAACAACATCGATAATATAATTTTCTTTAACAAAGCCAAAACGAGGTTGTGGTGCATCTTCATAGAGATTATATGTGACGAATTTCATCTTAAAGGTTTCCTCTTTTTAACTGTTCTTTTTCGATAGATTGGAATAAAGCTTTAAAATTCCCTTTACCAAAGCTGCTGGAACCCTTTCTTTGAATAATTTCAAAAAAAAGAGTAGGTCTGTCTTGCAATGGCTTAGTGAATATCTGTAAAAGATATCCATTTTCATCAGAATCAACTAATATACCGTACTTTGATAATTCATCAATGTTTTCATCAATTTTGCCCACTCTTGATTCCAAATTTTCATAGTAGAACTTTGGAGTGTTTAAAAATTCAACACCATTTGATTTAAAATTTTTTACAGTCTCTAAAATATTATTGGTGGAAAGAGCTAAATGTTGAATACCGGCGCTTTCGTAGTAATCAATAAACTCTTGAATCTGAGACTTCCTCTTCCCTTTCGCGGGTTCATTAATTGGCATTTTTACTTTTTGATTTTCATTAGCCATAACTATTGATCTTAAAGAGGAATAATCCGTATTTATGTCTTTATCATCAACACTCCAAAAACGTTGCCAATTAAATACCTTTTCATAAAAGTTGCAAACTGGAATCATTTGACCTTCAGCTTGATTACCTACTATGTGATCTATATGGTGCAAAGAGTTCGCCTTTTTCTTTTTTGGGTTTACGGTTTCATAGCCTGGAAGAAAAGGGCCAGAATAATTTTTTCTTTCAATAAATGAATGAATAGTATCCCCGAAAGTTGCAACAGCTGAGACAATAACAAAACCCATTGGATCTGATATTTCTTTTGGTTTTTGAATACTTTTTGCTCCTCTATCAACAGAGTTTTTCCATGCTGCTTTAGCATCATTTACCTCAAATGCAACATCTCTTATTCCATCACCATGGACATTTATATGCATACCTATACTAGATTCTCTTTTTAATGGTGATGTTAAAACAAAATTAATTTTGTCTTGATTTAAAACATAACTAACTTTTTCTCTTGATCCAGTTTCTAAACCTCTGTAAGCGATAATTTCAAAGCCTAGGGTCTGTTTATAAAAATGAGATGCCTGCTTGGCATTTCCAACATAAAACTCACAATGGTCAAATCCTTTTATCTCATAGCCTAAATTTTTCATAATACTTTTTTTAAGCACTTTATGAATTGAATGTTTTCTTCTTGAAGACCAATAGATACACGAATATAATTTGAAAGTCCAAAAGCATTTAATTGCCTGACTATAACACCTAGTTTTAATAAATTATTTGTTATTTTACTAGCAATAGCTTCTGATGGCCAGCAGGTCGTTATGAAATTTGTTGAACTTTTGATAAAGTCAATACTCTCTTTTTTGAATTCTCTTTCAAAATATTGTAAACCTTCCTTATTTACTTTTAAACTTTTATGAACGAAAGAATTATCTTTTAGTGCTGCTAATGCAGCGGTTTGTGCAAGAGTTGAAGGTTCAAACGGAGCCTTTACTTTCATTAGACTTTTGATAAGATTTCCATGCGCAAATCCATAACCAATTCTTATTCCTGCTAATCCGTAAATTTTAGAAAATGTTCTCAAAGTAATAACATTATCATATCGATAGTTCATTGAATTAGGATAGTCTTTTTTATCAGCTGCATATTCAAAGTATGCCTCATCCAAAATAACTAGAACTCTTTCAGGTATACTTTTATAAAAATTGTTGAACTCTTTTTTTGTAATGTAGGTTCCCGTAGGATTATCAGGATTTGCAATATATATTATTTTAGTATAATCGTTAATTTCCCTTGATATTGCATTTAAGTCATAACGATTACTTTTCATGGGAACCCATTTTACCTTTTTCCCAGATGCATTTGCTAAAACTCTAAAGCCGATAAAGGAATTAGAAGCACTTATTAATTCATCATCATTTAACAAAAAGGTTCTCATTATAGTAGACATAATGCCTTCGGATCCTGCACCCAGAATGACATTTTCAGTACTGATATTGTGGTGCTTTGCTAACTTTTTTCTCAATCTAATTCCTGTTGAATCTGGGTATCTATGAAGATCTGCGAGGGATTTTCCTATCGCTTTAATGCTTAACGGCGAGGGTCCAATTGGATTTTCATTTGATGCAAGTTTAGTAAAGTATCGTATGCCATACTCACTTTTTGCTTCTGCAATTGTCTTCCCAGGCTTATAGCTTTTTAAACTTTTTATATATGAGGGAACTAATGGCATAAAACTAAAAATATATATATAAATATAAATAAAATTAATCATTATATAGAATGTTCAAAAATATTAAAATTATATATGAAAATTGATGGACCCTTATTAAATGCAATATTTATTTCTAGACCCAATCGTTTTATTACAAGGGTAAAAATTAATAATAACATATTTGAAAGCCATTTAGCGGATCCAGGGCGGTTGGAAGAGTTGTTAATACCAGGTGCTAAATTATATGTTAGAAAAGCTAGAAAAAATTTATACCGCAGAACAAAGTATTCAACAGTAATGGTTGAGCATAAAGGGGAACTAATTTCATTAGTTTCTACTCTTCCAAATGTTTTTTTTCAGGATCTTATGAGGCAAAAAAAGCTACCGATATTTAAAAGGTATAGGATTATAAAAAATGAGGTTGTTGTGAAAAATCATCGAATTGACTTTTTGCTAAGTGACTCAAAAGACAACCTTTTCCTAGAGATAAAATCTGTCACTTTTTCAAAAAAAAAGGTTGCTCAATTCCCAGATGCTATAACAGAAAGAGGAAAAAAGCATATTTTATTACTTACAGACATGGTAAAAAAAGGATGTAATGCTGGTGTCCTGTTTATTTGCCAACGGTCAGATGTGGAGATGTTTAAACCAAAATGGGATAGGGATCCCGAATTTTGTAAAGCGTTAAAGAATGGTCAAAAAGCTGGT
>CACLYL010000067.1 GCA_902611135.1 uncultured Fidelibacterota bacterium
CTATTTGGAAGTGAGTCTGATCAAGAATTAAAGGGTTTAGCTGAAAAAATAAGTCCAATGATGGCAGAATTCTCAAGCAATATTTATTTAAATGAATGCTTATTTAATAGAATTAAGACTGTTTATAAAAATAAACACAATTTAAATGATAGGGAGGATTTCCGAATATTAGATATTATTTATAAAGATTTCTTGAGAAACGGTGCTGGGTTATCAGAAAAGAAAAAAAACGAGCTAAGAGAAGTAGATAAGGAACTATCTACTTTATCACCGAAATTCTCAAATAACGTGCTAAATGCCACGAATGAATTTGAATTATGGTTGAATAAGGAAGACCTTGAAGGTTTACCAGACATTGTAATTGATTCTGCAAAAATAGCAGCAAAAGAAAAAGGGAACTCAGATAAATGGCTCATTACTGGTCAATTTCCAAGTTTTTCACCCTTTTTAAAATATTCTAAGAAAAGAGAATTACGAAAAAAGGTACATTTTGGAATCACGACTAAATGTAACGGCGGTAAACATGATAATAATGAACTCTGTAAAAAGATAGCAAGGCTAAAACACAAGAGAGCCAAGCTTTTAGGATATAAAAACTATGCTGATTACATACTTGAGAAAAGAATGGCTGAAAAGCAGGAACGAATCTTTGATCTTTTAGATAACTTGTATAATTCATGTATTGACCATGCCAAAGAAGATCTTAAAAATATTTCGAATATTGCAAAGAAATTAGATAATATTAATGAAATAAAGTCTTGGGATATTTCATATTATACTGAAAAGTTAAAACAGGATATATATAATTTTGATGAAAATGAATTAAAGCCTTACTTTCAATCAGAAGAAGTAATGAAAGGCGCTTTTAAGGTTGCAGAAAAATTATATGGTCTAAATTTTAAGTTATTAGATAATATACAAACTTGGCATGATGACGTGAGGGTTTTTGAGGTGTGTGAGGAAAATGGTGATCATGTTGGAATCTTATATGAAGACCTTTTCCCAAGGGAGACAAAAAGAGGCGGTGCATGGATGAATCCATTAAGGTCTCAGGGTATGTTCAAAGGAGTCATTTCTAGACCTCACATATCCTTAACCTGTAATCTTTCAAAACCGACAGATAATGCACCATCATTGCTTACTATTTCAGAAGTAAAAACCATCTTTCACGAATTTGGACATTGTTTACATGGACTTTTATCCAATACGAAATATCAACAAATTTCTGGAACATCCGTATTTTGGGACTTTGTAGAGCTCCCCTCACAAATAATGGAAAATTGGGTAGGAGAGAAAGACACTCTTGAGCTATTTGCAAAACACTATAAAACTGGTGATACCATACCTGAAAACCTCATTATTAAAATTAAAGAATCAAAAAACTTTATGTCTGGCTCAAACTGCCTAAGACAACTAACCTTTGGGTATTTAGATATGGCCTGGTTTGGCAATGATAATGATGTGGATAATGTTGATAAATTCGAGCATGAAGCCATCAAAAAAACACTTTTGAGGAATCCCGATACACCAAAAGCATCGATTTCAACTCAGCTAGGTCACATCTTTGCCGGTGGCTATTCTGCTGGCTATTATTCATACAAATGGGCCGAGGTTTTAGATGCAGATGCCTTTGAGAAATTTAAAGAAGATGGAATTTTCAATCGAGATACTGCTAAATCCTTTAGGGATAATATATTATCTCAGGGAAATAAAGAACACCCTATGAAGCTTTACAAAGCATTTCGAGGCAGGGAACCAAAAGTTAAGGCTCTTTTGACGCGTGAAGGTCTGAATTAATTTTCTCCTAAAATATTCTGATTATTCAATCTAATTGTGAGCAACACTCATATGATTTTGTGTGAAAAATATATTTTGATATCAAACTTCATTTAAGCATTGGGGATTTATAAATAGCAAGTATTCTAGTTTTAAATGTATTTTATTTTTTAAGACAATTATTTAATTTTGGTTGCAATTTGAAAGTTATTAGGAGTTAAAAAATTGAAAAATATATTAGTAACCGGGGGAACTTCCTTTATTGGAAAACATGTTATCGCTCAATTAATTGAAAAAGAATATAATGTAAAAACTACTGTTCGCGATAAAAGCAAGTCAGACCAAATTATATCTGATTTAAAGGAGCATTTAAAGAAAGATATTTCTATTGAATTCTTTGAAGCTGATTTACTCAAAGATGATGGATGGAATGATGCAATAAAAGGGTGTGATGCAATCATTCATGTGGCAGGACCTTTTCCAATGAGTTATGAAGGTGGAGAAAAAGAATTAACAGGTCCTCATGAAGATGGAGCATTAAGGGTTTTTCGATTTGCAAAAGAAAATCGGATAAAGAGAATAGTATTAACATCATCGGTTGCTTCAATTTGGATGGATTCGACCATTGAAGATACGGTTCGATATATTGATGAAAGTAATTGGACTAATTTATCTGATACCAATTTAGATGCTTATACAAAGGGAAAGGCATTAAAAGAAAAAGCTGCCTGGGATTTTGTCGCTGAGAATAATTCCATAAAATTAACAACTATACTACCCTCAGTCGTGCTTGGTCCCGGAATAGGCTCCCCAGTAAGAAGAGGATCCATGGAATATATGTTAATGCTGATAAATAAAGAAATGCCAGTAGCGCCTCCCTTAAAGCATGGCGTGTGTGACGTTCGCGATGTAGCTAAAATGCACATAGCCGCACTTGAAAATGATAAATCAATTGGTAAGAGGATGATAATAACTGAGAATGCATACTGGGTAAAAGAAGTATGTCAAATGTTAAATAAACATGGTCATAAAGCTCCAACTTTTACTCCACCTGTATTTTTGGTAAAGTTTTTAGCAAATTTTGATAAAACAATTAAACCTGTCAAACCTCTTCTTGGAGTTGATGTCAATTTCAATACAGAAACTTCAAAGTCAATTCTAGGTTACAATCCTATACCGATTGAACAGACAATCAAAGATACTTGTGATTTTCTTGCTAAATACGAAAAAAATTAAAGTTAAAACTTCCTTTTAGGATATCTTGCAAATATTTTTAAACTTTTCCATCTTCTTTTCATTTCATCTAAAAATAAATGAAGTAGTATATACTCAAATATCTTTGGTACTTTTTAATTTTATTAAGGAGAATTATACATAGTGAAAGTTATTTTTAAAACAATTCTCATTCTTTCAACAGTAGTATACAGTAGAGAAGAAAGTATAAACAGTATTGATATAGATCCTAGAATAATGAATTGGTCATATATAGGACCAATTAAATCAACTAAGGATCATAAAGACATATTAGATCAAATAGTCAAAAATGGCATAGGCAACGAATCAGAATTCATATACAATGGAAAGAATTATCCAATCAAAGATGCGATTGCAGGGAGCGATGCTAATTTTGCAGCACAGTTATATAAAAATATCAAGGAGGATGATTATTTAATTGGTTTTGCAAGAGTATTTTCAAATGATGATACAGAGGCTTCAGTTTCAGGATGGTTTTATAATACAAAAAGTAAGTTAGTTTATTTAAATGGTGAAGAAATCGAAAAAC
>CACLYL010000068.1 GCA_902611135.1 uncultured Fidelibacterota bacterium
ATCCCAAAGATAAATTTAAGGGTAAATATTAGCCGTTTAGATTTTATACTATTTTCTAATTCAATATAGGAGTTTTTAATGCGATTATTTATTCAAGGATTTTTAACAAGTTCTTTCTTGTTTTTATCATTCATAATCCTGATGGCTGTCTCATCTAACAAAGATAAAGAGTTTTATAGTTCAACAAAAAAATCAGGTAGATATCAGTATCAAAGTAGTTTAGATTGGCGCAAAAACAATCTAAGTACATGGGTTGACACGCAAAATGGAATCGCTATTACGACTTATATCGATGATAGTAATAAAAGTAAAATTAGAATTTCAAATTACTTTGATACATTAGAACAAGTAAAAAATAATCCTGAAGTTGAATTTAAATTTTAAATGGTAAATAAAAAACAACAATTCCAATCATTAGTCATTGGAGGTACCGGAGCTACGGGTAAATGCTTATTAGAACTACTTCTTAAGAACGAAAAATGTAAAAAAGTAACACATATTGGTAGATCACCTTCAGAGGTAGATTATAAAGGTGATAAACTCGTGGATATTACAATTGAATCAATGTTTTTCATCAATAAAACCAAACCATATTGGCTTGAAAATGATATTTTCTTCAATTGTATTGGAACAACTAGGTCAAGAGCAGGTAGTGCAAAAAGCTTTGTAGATATAGAATTAGGAATATCAAAAATCGCAGCTAGAATGGCCTCGGAGTCAAAAATTAAGCATGCCTCTTTAATTTCTGCCCAAAGCGCTAACTCAAATAAGTGGGGTCCAGAGTTTGTTCACCCTTTATTGTATTTAAAAACAATGGGTGAAAAAGAGCAAACTATAATATCTGATTTTAGTTTTAATAGTGTTTCTATCTTTAGACCTGGTTTTTTGAATAGAAGCTCTAGCAATAATTCTAAATTAATAGATAAGTTAATTAAAAGTTTTAGTTTGCCTGTTTATCAACTAGCCAAAGCAATGATGTTAGATGCTGAAAAATCCATTTTTAATCCAGGTTCCTCAAAAAAAATAAATTTTTATGAAGGAAATCAAAAAATTAAAAATTTGTTTTAGTTTTGGTTAAATTTGAATTATGTTAAATGAATAATAGGAGAGTTTAAAGTGCTAAAGATGGGAAAAAAGTATTACCTAATTAAAATATGCCTTCTTTGCTTTCTATTTGATTTTTCACATGCCAAGAACTTAACTAATTTTATTAAATGGAAATCACCAAGCTATGAAACCACCACTGCTCCTGACTTTAATTCTTTAAAAAGGTTAGGCAGAGCATACTTTTTACTAGAACAAAAAAAATTGGTTTACTCGAAATCCCAATTTGAAAAAGATTTAGTAAAATATGGATTTTCAATAGACGACATTAATTTTTTAAAAAATTCTAATACAATCAAATATGTAAAAAGATATGCAAATGAAATGAAAATAATGGAAAATAGTATATTAGAGAAAGATATTATTTTTAATTTTAATACTCAAAAATAGCTTTAGGGCCTTTTGAAGGGTATATTTAACACTCAAAAATTAAATATTATTTACAATAAAGATCATAAACCTATTATTTAAGATGAAATTTAAAATTACCAATTTTTTGTTTTTATTTATTTTTATAGCACTCATAAATGGAAAAAATGTGCAATATCTCAAAGGTTTTGAAGTTGATTACACTTTGAAAAAAGGACCTATGAATTTAGCAGAGATAATACCAATGAATATGGCCTTTCAGACAAAACTAGCCTATGTATACCATTCAAAGGGAGATAAAGTTCTTTTTTTTAATGAAAATCAGAATGGGTTGTTATTTTCTAAAACAACATATATTTCTGATAGCACTAAACTATTTTTAGAAAGTATCGATAATTGTTTGGAAGTTAATTGTGATTAAATAAATTAATGTATTACATTATTTGAACATGTATTTTCTATTTTTATATTGCATTTTACTATCCTTCGTTTACTCAAAAGAATTGAAAGATGAACTCTTAAGTATATATGATGGTAAAAAATTACTTTCCGTGATCAAATTCTTCGATGAGAGCCCAAAGAATATTATTTACATAGATTACTTCTCTCCATTTCCCAAATATCAAAGAGTTAAGAGAGATAATTATTTTGGATATCATAATAATTGTATAGAAAGTAGGTTTTATTTTGATGATAAAGATGAAAAGGAATATGAGGTTTATTTTGATCGGAAAAGTTGCGATGGTAGTATTAAAATGATTGTAGATAAAAGACGTGATAAACACATAATTTTAAAGAAATAATTTCGCTTTTCTGGCTGATACTTTTGAGAGACCAATTTCTTTCTTGCACAAAATACTGTTCAAAAGTAATTTTGACTGATATTAACTTAATTTCGTGTTATATATGGTAAAATACTTTTTATCCTTTATTATAATATTTCATTGCATTTATGGTAATAATATTGAAAATTATTTGAACCTTGCTGGAAATAACCAATACCAGCTAATAAAAGCGCTGAATCAGATTTCTACCGATAATAGAAAAGGGTTAAGTTGGTTAATAAAAAGGATGCCCTCAGATGATCTAAAAACTTTATCATGTGAATATTTATTGAAGAATACCTCATTAGCATATGAGGCGTGGAGAAATTCTCCTTGGTTTAAAAATATACCAGAAAATATCTTTTTAGATAATATTCTTCCATACGCCAACTTAAATGAAAGAAGAGATAATAGGAGAGAGGATTTCAGAAAAATGTTTCTTCCACTGATCTCTGATGCTGAGAGTCTCTCAGAAGCTGCCGCAATCTTAAATAACAGTATATTTGAAAAATTAAATGTTGTTTATTCAACCAAACGACCAAAAGCAGATCAATCACCGGGAGAATCAATTAAGGCTGGAATGGCTTCTTGTACTGGACTTAGTATTTTATTAATCAGTGCATGTAGAAGTGTTGGTATTCCTGCAAGATTCGTAGGTACCTCAAATTGGTATGATAAGTCAGGTAATCATTCTTGGGTTGAAATTTGGGATGATGGATGGCATTTTACCGGAGCAGCTGAACCAACTGAGTTTAGATTAAATGATGGTTGGTTTATTGAAAAGGCTTCTAAAGCCCAAAAAGGTAGTCTGGAATATGGAATATTTGCAGTAACTTGGAATAAAGTTTTTGATAATCATTTCCCAATGGATTGGTTGCCAAGTTTAAAATCATATAGATCCTATGATGTTTCAGACTATTATATCCAGGTTTTAAGTGATATTGATAGCAGTCTTGTTCCGATTAGTTTTCGAGTATTTGACAGTGAGGGGCAGAGGAAGTCAAAAGAAATAACTATTAGTGGTCCTGATAATTTCCTCTTTAGGGGATTAAGTAAAAATGAAGAAAATGATACGAATGATCATTTAATCGTTAGATTGCCAAGAGGTAAGATGTTTAAAGCCGTAGTTGATAGTGAGGAAAGACAATTTACAGTGATAGATGAATCTCTACTAATCGATTTCAAACTAGATTAAGTTACAAAGTAAAAAAACTCAACTACTTGCATTATCCTTTTAACTAT
>CACLYL010000069.1 GCA_902611135.1 uncultured Fidelibacterota bacterium
GGTTGTTTCTGAAGACAGTTTGTTAAATGAGTCGATAAGTCCTTATCAAAAACCAGAAATGCAGTTTGCGAAATCTGAATTATCAATGAAGAACCGTTTCAGTTACTATAGTGACGGTGTTATTCCAAAAAAATGGCGTTTAGTCTCTTGGCCTGGAATATTGGACGATGCCAAATTGAAAAATTCAGATCTTGACAATGGATATGTTTTTTATGACTGGGATATCCAAACTAATAAATGGTCTGAGCCAGACACAATCTTGCCAGGAAAAGCATATTGGTTTAAACATCGTTATAACAAAAATGCATTATTTAGCAATCATAATACAACTGGACGGGCTATTGCTCTAGAAGATTTTGATATAAATCTAGCACAAGGTTGGAATATTATTGGAAGTCCTTTCTCTTTTCCTGTCGGGATTGATTATGATGATCAAAATATATCAGATGTATATTTATTTGGAGATGGCTCTAAAGATGGGTGGATAAAATCTTCTGATCAGATGTCCCCTTGGGCAGGTTATGCTGTATATGCAATGCTAGATAATCAAAAAATCACCTTAAAACCATTCGATATTGAAAATACAAGTTCGGGTCGTTATTTAGTTGATGGATGGACGATAAAATTTATACTTGATAATGACCAATATCTTGATCATTCAGCTGCAATTGGTCGTCGATCAGATGCTCAAGACGGGATCGATAATTACGATATTCCATTTTTACCCCCAATGGATAATTTTATTGCCCTAAGGATTGATAATAATCAGGATAATAATTATATCTATTCCAGCGATTTTCGTTCAGATAGTGATTTTAATGGGATATGGAACCTAAGAGTGCTCTCTACTCAACAATCTGGAATGCAATTATCTTCAATTTTGGAGGGTAGCATCCCTTCCAATATGCATGTGAGTTTAATAGACATACAAATGCGGATAATTCATAATCAGTATATGAGTAAAGGTATTCTCATTGAACAATTGAATGGAAGTAGTTATGATTTAAAGTTGGTTGTTGGTGATTTTAATTATGTGAGAGAGATAACGGAGAAAACCTTAGCGAGTATCCCTGCTGAATTCAGCCTAGGTCAAAATTATCCAAACCCTTTTAATCCAGCCACAAACATGAAATTCGAATTGCCCAGATCAGGGAGGGTGGTTATCAAGGTTCATAATTTAATGGGACAAGAAATAAGAACACTTTTAGATGAACATCTAAGTTATGGATATCATACTGCTATGTGGGATGGAACGGATAATGATGGAAAAAAAGTGGCCTCTGGAGTATACTTTTCAGAGCTTCAATCAAGCGGCATTCGTAAAGTCAGAAAGATGGTGCTTCTAAAGTAGATGTATTATATATTTCAATTACTCCTCCTCCAGGCTTTTGTACTTTCCCAATTTGCAATCCCTACTTTTCAGGCTGCAAATTCAATTGATAGAACAAGTCCTCGAATTACGATTACAGCTACAGATGGTAGCAATGCAGTCGCAAATGGATCAACAACCAATGATAATACTTTAACGGTAACCTTTACAAGCAATGAAACTACTTCAAATTTTATTGTTGCTGATGTAGGAGTGGTGGGTGGAAGCATAAGTTCATTTTCCGGTAGTGATCAAGTTTACACAGCAACGTTTACTCCATCTTCCAACCGATTGACAAAAATTTATATCCCAGCCGGATCTTTCACAGATGGGATGAGTAATAATAACCATGCTTCAGAAATTTTTAAGTGGACCTATGATAATAGCGTTCCTTTATTCACTCGAACAACCCTAGCTGCTGATAACAGTACAGTAAACGTACAGTTAAGTGAAACAGTTTTTAACTCTAGTTCTGGAGCGGGAGCTTTAGAGGTTGCTGATTTCTCATTTACCTTGCTTTTGCCCTTTACCGGGAATCCGGCGACTTTGAATAGTTCTACTCCTAGTAGTATCGCAAAGAGCGTGCCAACCTTTACAGATAATACAATTGATGGAGACCTTAATGGAGTTACCTCTATTTTTACAGCAGATCTTGATCAAGATGGCGATATTGATGTTATAGCACCAGCTCATCTAGGTTCAAATCTATGCTGGTATCAAAATAATGGCTCTCAAAGTTTTACAAAATATACTATTGATAATTCTCTGACGGGCGCAAGGGAGGCCATCGTTACAGATCTTGATAGGGATGGAGATATGGATGTTATTGCTATAGCTGAAGGTGGAGATCAACTTGTATGGTATGATAATAATGGTTCTCAAAGCTTCACAAAAACCACCATTGATGCCAGTATTGATGGTCCACGCGGTATTGATGCTGCTGATCTTGATGGAGATAATGATGTAGATATTCTTCTTGATGCTTACAACGATAATGTTCTGGTTTGGTATGAAAATAATGGATTTGAAAGCTTCACCAAAAACATAATTGTTTCAGATGCGGGTTTTCGTCCCTTCGTAATCGATCTTGATGAAGACGGAGATATGGACATTGTTAATCCAGATGCATCAAGTGATGAATTACTTTGGTTTGAAAATAATGGAGCCGCTAGCTTTACTGAACGTACGATTGATGGAAATATTGATAATCCTCGAGGTGTTTCTGTAGCAGACCTTGATGAAGATGGAGACCTAGACATTGTTACGGTATCTTACGATGATGATGATGTGGTTTGGTACGCCAATAATGGATCTGAAAGTTTTACTAAATATATTATAGAGTCGAATATTGATAAGCCTTATAGGATTCAAATTGCAGATGTTGATCTAGATGGTGATCTAGATATTTTAAGTCACGGTTATGACGATGATGACGTTGCTTGGTATCAAAATGTTGATGGTGGGTATGATTTGGGCGTTTCTTTATTTGGGACTGCAATTGGAACAGAGGTCCTAACCGTGTCTCCCGCAAGCAGTTCAATCTATGATAAAGGCGGAAATGTTGCCTCAACTTCTCAATCCAATAACACTATATCTTTAAATGACAAAACCGGACCTACGATGACCATCACAGCAGCAAATTCATCTGGAACAGCTGTTAGCGATGGTGCCACAACGAGTGATAGCTACTTGGTTGTTACCTTTACAAGTAATGAAACTACAACTAATTTTGCATTAGCAGATATCTCGGTAAGTGGAGGTTCAATGGCTTCATTTTCAGGAAGCGGTACCACTTATACTGCAAATTTTACGCCGTCTTCAAGTGGTGGAACTACAGTAGATGTAGCTGGGAGTACATTTACTGATGCGTCAGGAAACAATAATAGTGCAGCTACGCAATTTAATTGGACCTATGATGGCATTGTCCCAACCATAACTGGTAATAGTCTAGCTTCAGATAATAGTACGATTTCAGTTACTTTTAATGAAGCCGTATATAACACTAATGGTGGCAGTGGTGCATTAGAAACCAGCGACTTTTCACTATCATTAACTAGTGGAATGTCTACATTATCTAGCGCAACTCCATCAAGTATTTCGGTTAGTGGAAATACC
>CACLYL010000070.1 GCA_902611135.1 uncultured Fidelibacterota bacterium
AGAAGAATGGTCTGCATGGCTGGGAGTAAAACATAGTGTTTATGTAAATTCAGGAGCATCAGCAAATTATATAATGGTATCCATTCTGAAGGAGATTAAAGGTTTAGGAGAAGTTATTGTACCAACGTTAGGTTGGGTTAGTGATGTATCTCCCATTTTAAATCTAGGATTGAAGCCAGTTTTTGTTGATGTATCTCTCAAAACATTTTCAACAGATATTAAAAAAATTCTACCCCTAATAAGTGAAGATACTATTGGCCTAACACTTGTTCATTGTTTAGGCTTCAATTCTATTTCTAAAGAAATAATCGATTATTGCAAAAAGAGAGAAATTTTTCTTATTGAGGATTGTTGTGAAGCGCATGGCGCTACCTTTAAGGGCCAAAAAGTTGGAACTTTCGGTGATGTTTCAAATTTTTCTTTTTATTTTGGTCATCATATGACAACCATTGAAGGTGGCATGATCTGTACTAATGATGATAATATATATCAATATGCAAAAATGTTTCGTTCACATGGTATGACCCGATTAGATTATTCAAAAAGTGATGAAATAGGAAGGAGTCTGCAAAAGAAATACGAGGAACTTTATCCTGATTTGAATCCATTATTCACTTTTGCGGTTCCCGGTTACAACATGAGAAATCAAGAATTAAATGCTGTACTTGGTTCCTCACAATTAAAAAGATTAGATTATAATATTAAGCGGAGGATTAAAAATTTTGAACTTTGGATAAATTCATTGGATTCTAATAAATATTTTGTAGACTATGAAATTAATGGGAATAGTAATTTTGCTCTACCTCTGATAGTTTTAAATAAAAACAAGGTTAGATTTAAAAATGTTTGTGATATACTCACAACGGGTGGAGTTGAATATCGTATTGGAACTGCAGGTGGTGGAAATCAAGCGAAGCAACCGTATTTAAAAAAATATGAATTTAAAGCAGGCTTATTACCAAATTCAGATTACATACACCATTTCTCACTATATATAGGTAATCATCCCCAAGTTAAAAAAGAAGATATTATTAAATTATGCAACAAATTAAATAAGCAATAATAATGAATTATAGCAACAAAAAAGTAATTGTAACCGGTGGAAGTGGTATGATTGGAACCCATATGATAAAACGGCTACTTAAAGAGGGTGCTAAAATAAAAACTCACACTCACAAAAAACCACTTAGGATAAAAGATACAAGAATTGATGTAGTCAAAAATATTAATCTAACTAAAATTGATGATTGTTTAAAGTTGATTAAAGGTTCTGATATAGTCATACATCTGGCAGGAGAAATTGCAAATCCAAAGTATGTAGCTAATGATTTTCAAATAACGCTAAATCAAATAACCTGTCTAACAAATGTTATTGATGCATCACAAAGGTGTGGGATAGAAAAATTCATTGATTTAAATAGTGGAACAGGATACCCACTTAGAAATTATCCCACAAAAGAGGAAGAGTATTGGGATGATGAACCTTATATCTCTTATTATGGTTATGGATGGATGAGAAGATATCGTGAAAAAGTTATGGAACATTGCTCTAACATTAGTAACATAAAAATATATATAGGAAGAACTTCTGCTGTATATGGGCCCTATGATAATTTTGATTTAGAAACATGTCATGTAATTCCAGCTCTAATAAAGAGAAGTTTAAGATATGAAAATCCATTTATTGTTTGGGGAAAACCTGATGTCGTCAGAGATTTTATTTACGCAGAAGATGTCGTAAACGCTATGTTGTTGATAATGGAAAAAGGTAAACCGATGGAGCCTTATAATATAGGTCCTGGTGAATCAATAACTATTAAAAGAGTTGTTGATTCGATTTTATCATTTCATGAAAAAAAATTAAAAGTTAAATGGGATTCTAGTAAACCAACAACGATACCATTTAAATTAGCAGATACCAATAAAATTGAGAAAATAGGGTTTTATCCAGAACATACTTTTGAACAAGGTATTGAAAAAACTATCAAATGGTACATAAATAAATGAAGGATTGTTAGCACAAATTATTTTTTATTAAAAATACTCAACAGAAACTTATATATATATATTGGATAATTATACGGTGATTTTAATATTCTTTTATAGTTTGATTTAATTATCCACATCCAATTAGGTATTGGTCCCAAATCTAAATCTCCATGGTGATTTTTATTATAATCCAAATCATCCAAAATCAAATTTTTAAATATAATAGTAACCAAACCAGATTTTGTTAAAAATATCTGACTAGATTTTATTAGATTTCGATTATGTTCTAAAATTTTTGATATATCACTTAACCTATTATCAATTAGAATAATTACACTTGAATTTGAACTATAATTAAATAAATATTCGAAATTTTCCAATAGTTTTTCCCTTATTAAATCAATTTGAATAATAGATAAATCAAAATATAAATTTTTATCCAAATTACTATGAAGTCTTTTTAGGCCAGTATTTTCATCCCCAGTAAGAAACCTTAAATGCCCCCTGTAACCATTTCTTCTCAAGGTATCTGATAGCAAATGAGGTTTAATATTATTCTTCTTGCCTCTCCATGATTCAATGATAAAAAAACTTGAACAAGGAAACTTTTCAGTTATGATTATAGAATTTTGATAATCTTTTATACCAATTTGAAGAAAAGATCCACATTTTTGATTCATGCAAAACCATGAAAGTAAAGTATACACTTCCCAGTCTTCAGTTTTTTTATCAAAGTTAATTCTACCAGGCTTATATAGATTTGAGAGATTAGTTTTTGATTTAATTTGATCATGAAAGTCCGATATATTTATTTTATTTTTATCGGACTTTAGTTTCTTTTTATTTCCTAAGACTAAAGGTTTATCTAAACTAATTTTATCTAATTTATAATTCCCTAAACCCCAATTCTCATTATTTGGAATCAGATTAAAGGGAGTTTTGTGCTTATTTTCAATTTGGTTTATATCAATGTTACTAAGTGGTTCTTGAACATCAATTGCATGAACACCTAAAAAACTCAAGTTATTCCATGGATATTTTTGTGTAACTCTTAATGTTATATCTTCTTCATGCCATCCATAATGAATCCATTCTTCATTATATCCACGAAATTTTAGCCACATCAGCTTACTCATTAAAGGTATAGTTCCAAGCCCTGATCCAGGCAGATCTTTACATACAATTTTTAGTTCTGGTTCATTTTTAAATATCAAGTTATCGATATCATTCAAATCCATATCTTTCAGAGTTGGATCATAAGAAAGTGATTTTGTCGGAATAAGTGAAATTTGATTATTGAAATCAAAAGGAACTTCAAGGTTCCCCATAAGCACATCCAACAAATTTTTTAATGAATATTTGGATAAAGTCATATCTGATGTAAGATACATGACAAACTTTGAATTCGCCCT
>CACLYL010000071.1 GCA_902611135.1 uncultured Fidelibacterota bacterium
CAAATTGCCTCTATGATCATATGCACTGTATTGCTTCTTGTTTATTTAACTTTAATTACTTGGGTACTCTAGTAGCAAGGTGGAATGGTTTACATTAAGTTGGCTCATGAACCACCTAGAATGGGCAGTCGGATTACTCTTTGTGGGGTGTATAATACTATTTATCTTTCCGATATTATTAGGACTTGATATGAAAAAGAAAGGTGAAAAATAAATAAAGCTTAATGGAAATGAATTCTTTTGCGTTAATCGCTATATTGACTATTGTATTCCTTCTAATTTTAGTTGGAGAACAAATAAAATTGAAGAAAGAAGTTCGTAAGTTGAGAAGGTTAATAGATCGGTTAAGTGAAAAAAGTTCTTAAAATTCATTTTTCAAAATAAAGCATAAAATATCTAATTTAAAAGGTTAATAACTGCTATAATTTTTATGGAAGAGATTAAAAAAGAAAACAACAACGGCTCAGAATCTAGTCGTATATATACTTTATATTATTCCTTTTTTTTGATTCCGTTTATGATCGCCATCTTTGGAGCTGTCTTTTTCCTTCTTTTTAGATTTATCACTTTTGAAACTAATGATGCATCAGAACTTCTAAACCAAGTTAAGGTCGGATCTGCATCCAAGAGGTGGCAATCCGCATATGAACTTTCAAAGGTTTTTAATGATCCCGACAATATTCCAGCGGATATTGCTTTTAAGAGTCAAATGATATCTGCCTACGAACATTCAATTCATGATGATCCTTTGGTTAGGTCATATCTCGCTATTGCTATGGGAGTTACAAGGGATGAATATTACGGTGCAACTTTACTAAAAGGTTTGAATGATGAAAATCGAGAATCAAGACTCGCTGCAATTCAAGCCACCGGGATGGTTGGATTTTCTGATGCACTTCCAAAGCTTAAATCAATAATAGAATATTCTGAGTTTGAAGATGAGCGGTTAGCAATAACGATTGCAACAGGATTAATAGGTGACAGTAGTTCCATCCCTTTTCTAAGAAAATTAATGGATGATGAAGAACCAAACATTCGTTGGGATGCAGCAGTTGCTCTAGCCAAAATGAGAGATACCAGCAGTGTCAGAATAATTAATAACTTATTAGATAGAAAATATTTAAGTTTATTTCCTGAATTAGATGTTTCTGAAATCGACCAAACTATAATGATTGCAATTTATGTCACTTCTATTTTGAATGATAGCCGATTTTACCCTAATTTAAAGGCCTTAGCTTTGGATGAAAATTTAAAAGTTCGTAACGTTGCTTTAAAAACTTTAGAAAAACATTATAAAAATTATGAGTGAAAAGAAAGTTGTAGCTCCAGCCTCAGTTGGTTCTTCGAAAGAAAATGCTTTCAAAAGTACTGAACCAAATCGAAGAGATTTCTTTAGCTGGCTTACACTGGGTTGGGTTGCTTACCTTGGGGTCACCGGAGGCTTTTTCACAGTTATTATTCGTTATCTATTCCCAAATGTCCTCTTCGAGCCGCCTCAAACCTTTAAAATAGGGTTTCCAGAAGATTTTTCAAGCAATAGCGTTGACATAAAGTATAAAAAGCAGTTCAATGCGTGGATAGTTAGAGATGAAGAATCTATATTTGCACTTTCTACAGTTTGTACTCACTTAGGTTGTACTCCAAATTGGCTTCCAGCTGAATCAAAATTTAAATGTCCTTGTCATGGTAGTGGATTTAGAATGACAGGTATACATTTTGAAGGTCCTGCACCTAGACCATTAGAACGATTTAAGATTGGACTTGCCAATGACGGTCAGATATTAGTTGATAAAACCAAAAGCTTTAAATGGGAAAAGGGAGAATGGGAAAATCCAGAATCATTTTTGAAAGTATAAAGAAATATGGCAGATAAAAAAACAAAAAAAACACTATTAGAAACACTTGGCGAATCCCAAGTTTGGAAATCAATCATCAGATCTGGTGTCCCACATACCAGACGTCAGAGAATGCATGCAATTCTTGGGAGTGTATTTCTGCATCTTCACCCTGCTAGACTTCCAAAGCATGCTGTAAAGGTTGGGTACACCTGGTGCATGGGTGGTTTGTCTTTTTTCCTATTTGTTAATTTGACCATTACTGGGATTCTATTGATGTTTTACTACAGACCCACCGTTGAATATGCCTACACTGATATTATAGATTTAGCTGAACAAGTACCTCTAGGTATTATGAGAGAACTGCATCGTTGGGCTGCGCATGCAATGGTTTTAGTAGTTTGGCTACACATGCTTAGAGTTTTTATGACTGGTTCCTACAAACCGCCCAGAGAGTTTAACTGGGGTGTTGGCGTGCTTCTCATGACTATGACGATGTTCCTTTCATTTACAGGATACCTGTTGCCTTGGGATCAGCTTGCTATTTGGGCTGTTACAGTTGGATCAAATATGGCTAGAGCTCATCCATTCATAGGGTCTGAAGGACCAGGTGCCTCACTTTTAGCAATTGGAGATATCAATCTAGTGCATGTAGGATCAGATGTACGTTTTGCTTTACTCGGGGGTAGATTTGTTGGTGAAGGAACTCTTCTTAGATTTTACGTGATTCATTGTATAGCTGTACCATTTATCATGATGATATTTATGGCCATTCACTTCTGGCGAATTCGTAAAGATGGTGGTATTTCAGGGCCATTATAAAAAAGTATAACAAGGAAAAAATAAATTGCTCACTACATTCAAATCAGTTGTTGATTATTTATCATCTCCAACAATAAGTTTTACCATACTAACGGTTTTAACACCTCTAGTATTTCCTCCAACAGATTGGTTTGATAAAATTAATCGCAAATTAAAAATCAATTTACTCTGGACGAAGACTGGCTGTGCAATTGGGATGATTCTCATCACTCTATTCTTTATTATAGGAGTTTTGGACAAAAATTTTAGTATCATTCTCCTTAAAGCCGACAATTTTCCAATTGTTTTAATGGTATACTCTATGTTCTTTTACATATGGCTTGGAATGCACAAAGCATATATTAACGACGAAAGGTTAGAAAATGGTCTCAAGCCTAGTGAATACAATGATCCCGACGATAAGGTTCTTGTATGGCCAGATTTAGTTTACATTGAGTTTATCGCATTGATTTTATTTACAGTGTTTCTTGTCGTATGGTCAATATTAGTTGCAGCACCACTAGAAGAGCCTGCTAACCCTGCGGCTACTCCAAACCCATCTAAAGCACCTTGGTATTTTCTTGGATTACAAGAAATGTTAGTTTACTACGATCCCTGGATAGCTGGAATTGTATTACCGATTTTTATCATTATAGGTCTGTGTGCTATTCCA
>CACLYL010000072.1 GCA_902611135.1 uncultured Fidelibacterota bacterium
AAGCTTATCTGAATACTTTTGGGTAAAAATGTTAGGAAAAGGCCTTCCTGACAATATTCTCATGAGAGAATTTCTTGGTTTAGGAGTAGTTGGCTTTTACCTGTTTGTACTTCCTGTATTTCTCGCTAAGACTTGGCTAAAAGACATGTTTAAAGCCTATGGTCCAGTAAGATATGTTTCATTGATGGTATTTGGATTGGTCATGTTCTCATTGCCTATTAAAATGTATCTTAGGTGGATGTTTAATTTGAGCTATTTCGTATCAATTCCGGAATGGTTTTTTAATATTTGAGGATCTATGTTTAACAACGATGAAAGATATTGGGATATTAACCTACTAAACAAGTGGTTTGCCATTTCTTCGATCATTTTTCTTGCGGTTACTGTTTGGACATTTATTGATGATAATGATGATGAATTTAAAGATTATCAAAGAGAATTCAGAAAAATGCAGGTAGAAATTGAAAAGCAAAAATTAGATAAAGAATGGAATGCTATTGAAAATGATAAAGCTGAATATGAAGAAGCTCTTGCCAAAGCAGAAGAGCTCTTTTCATACCAAGAGGAAGAGTTAGTCTCTTTAAATTCTTCTCTAAAAGATTTACAAGCCCAATATTATAAAGAAAATATGGACTACCAGGCCTTTAAAGGTAAAGTAGATGCCTTGAAGTATCATGTAGAAGCAGAAAATGCTCACCCCGGCCATGGACCTTCATATGCTGAAGAATATGCAATGGCTCTCGAAGAGTTGAGCCGGTTAAAACTCATCAAACAAGAATCTGAAATTAAGATAAGTTCTGTTGAATCGAATATAAAGAAGCTTAAATCTGATGTGAAGGAAAAGAAGGATGAATTAGATTCGTTTACCAAGCGTGTCACGCTCACTAAAAACAAGTTGAATAAGCTCGATAGAGACCGTATGAGTTTTGCAAATCAAATAGGTGATATTGTAAGAGACTTACCTATATTAGACTTTCTGGACCCATATTACAAGGTACACCAAATTGTAGTTCCAGATGTAAAATATGATGTCAATTTTGCCGCAGTCCCAGTTGTTGATCGTTGTACTAGCTGTCATCTAGGTATTGATAATCCTGACTTTTCGGATGCACCTCAACCTTACACAACTCATCCAAACTTAGATTTATATATTACATCCAGTTCTCCTCATGACATGAATACTTTTGGATGTACCAGTTGTCATGCAGGTCGAAGCAGAGGCACTTCTTTTGTTTCCTCCACCCATACCCCAGAATCAATCGAACAGAAAGAGGAATGGGAAGAAAAGTATGGTTGGAAAAAAATGCATCATTGGCTCACTCCCATGTTGCCTACTAAATATACTGAGGCTAGCTGTTTCAAGTGTCACTCTAACACTAGTGATTTAGCAGGAGCTGATAAGTTAAACTTTGGATTAAGTTTAGTTGATCAGTCAGGATGTAATGGCTGTCACTATAATGCAGATTGGGAAAGTTTGGCAATGGCAGGCCCAAGTTTAAAACAGTTAAATAAAAAGGTAGATAAGGATTGGGTAGCTAAATGGGTCAAAAATCCTAGGCATTTCAGATACAATACAAGAATGCCAGCGATATTTGAACAAGACAATCAAGAAACCGAGGAAGTTAAAGCTTACAATGATGTAGAAATTGCAGGTATTACAGAATACTTATTTAAAGATAAACGAAGAGTTATTGAAAGGAATCCTTCAAGATATATTGGCGATCCAATAAGTGGAGAAAAACTGTTTTCAACCGTAGGTTGCATGGGCTGTCATGTTCATGAAGAAGATCCCGCAAATGCTCCAAACATCGATAGTTATTACAATTTAACTAAAGTGCATGGTCCAAATCTCGTTGGTCTTGGTTCTAAAGTATCCGCCGAATGGCTTTACAATTGGCTAATGGATCCTCAAGAGTATATGCCCACAACTAAGATGCCAAATTTGAGACTAGAACCCCAGCAAGCAAAAGATTTGACGGCCTATCTATTGGAGAATAGAAACTTAGAATTTGAAGAGTCCCCAAGCCATTCGTATGAAGATTCAATATTAAATAAACTCACGGTTAATTGGCTCAGTAAAACAAATCCTGAAAAGTTTGCTATAGCAAAAGCAGCAAAAATGGATAAAACAGATAAATTAAATTTTATAGGGGAAAAGAGTATAAGGCATTATGGATGTTTTGGTTGTCATAACATAGATGGATTTGACGATGCGAAGCCTATCGGTGTTGAAATTACGGAAGAAGGCTCAAAACCCGTTGGAAAGTTTGATTTTGGACTGTTTCATGATATAGAACATTCTGTTCCTTCATGGATCGAAAATAAACTAAGAACTCCACGAATCTATGATAGAGGAAAGGCCAGCAAACATTTAGATCTCCTTAAAATGCCAAACTTTTACTTTTCCGAAGAGGAAATTGAAGCCATTACTACTGCGGTACTCTCATTTAATGCAAATAAAGTTGGTGAACCTCTACTAGCACATTTAAAAGATCCAGAAATATATAAAAAAGGACACAGGTTAGTAAAACAGTATAATTGTCAAGGCTGCCACTTGATCCAAAACCAAGGTGGACAGTTAGTTGATGTAATTGGCGCACCCGAATACGGTCCACCAAATTTAAATTCAGAGGGAAGAAAGGCAAATCCTGATTGGCTATTATCGTTCTTTAATAATCCTGGGATCATAAGGCCTAATCTTCAAGTTAAAATGCCAAGCTTTCATCAAATTCCTGATGAAGATTGGGATGCGATTATTGCCTATTTCAAACACGCTGATAATGAAAAAATTTCTTACAGAAGTGATCTGATTGTAGACTCTAAATCTATAGATTTTAAGGCAGGAGAAAAGATTCATGAAATGGGTCAGTGTAATAGTTGCCATTTTTACGGGGAAGAATTTCCGACTGGTGATGCACCAACTTGGGCACCGAATCTTGCTCTGACCAAAGAAAGGTTAAACCCTGAATGGGTCAAAGAATGGTTATATAGTCCATCTGCAATTATGCCAGGCACAAAGATGCCTGCGCCTTATTTACCAGACAAAACCTTGCTATCCTCCCCCGGAGCTGCTAATGATTGGGGAGAAGCTTTAGTTGCCCTAGAAGGCGATACTACAAGAATGCTCAATGGGCTTAGAGATTATCTTTGGAACATTAAAGGAAGTACTGACATTGACGCACTAATTAAAGATTATTTTGATAAAAATGGTTACGATTTTAACAGTTCCGAAGATGATGAATATGGCGATGATGA
>CACLYL010000073.1 GCA_902611135.1 uncultured Fidelibacterota bacterium
ATTAATATCATTAGATGAGTTAAAGTATTATCAAATTGAGGTGGAAGATATTTGGGGCCTTAAATCAAGAAGTAACATTGTAGTTGGAGATTTTAGTCATATTTTATGGGGAAATTCATATTCTGTTTTAAACACAAAAAGAATAGACCTTAGTTCTAATGGTTTAAAAGGAGAAATTCATCCAGAAATTGGTAATTTAAAAGAGCTTACTCATCTGGCATTAAACTCAAATTTTTTAATGGGAAGTATACCTCAAGAAATAGGAAATCTTGAAAACTTGATTTTTTTGGATCTTTCATTTAATCATCAATTAGGTGGCGAGATTCCTCCTGAAATTAGTAAGTTGACCAATCTAAAGAGTTTATATTTAAATAGTTCAAATATTTCCGGTTTATTGCCATATAGTCTTGTGAACCTAAAGAAATTAACTCATTTAAACCTGAGTGACAATAATCTAAGAGGTCCTCTACCCTATTCTATCCATCTACTAAATAATCTAGAATATTTAAATCTAAGCGATAATAATTTAGAGGGATTAATTCCTATTGAGTTGTACAAACTAAAAAACCTTAAGCATTTAAATTTGAGCCAAAACAATATAAAGGGAGGTATTGATAGAGAAATAAAAAATCTCCCAAAGCTAGAAACTCTCAGCATTTCTAATAACAATTTAACAGGCTCCATTCCTCATGAACTTTTTAGTAACAGAAATCTAAAATTCATCAATTTTGAGAATAATCAATTATCGGGTACCTTGCACCATAGATTATATAAGATTCCAAATATTTCTTTTTTAAGAGTAGGCGGAAATAATTTTGAAGGAAATATTTCAAAGAATATTTGTAAACTTGACATTGATTTTTCAAATATTGAATATTTTAACATAGCAAACAATAGTTTTTGTCCACCATATCCAAATTGTATAAAAAACTATGTTGGTATTCAAGAAAATTGTGAATAGGTTTTATTCAGAACAAAATATTATTACCGAGATATAATACTATTTATATATTACAGAATAGATCATGAAACCAATTTATACCAACTTTTTTAAAAACAACGATTCAAAAGACCCAATAGAAAAAGCTCTAAACAATATCCCGATTTTTGAAAACCTCTCATCAAAAGAAACCGGTTATTTAAAAAGACTTGTTCATATAAGAGATTTTAAAAAGGATGAGACCATCTTTAAAAAATTAGCTCCGGCCGAAGGAATGTATATTATTCTTAAAGGTAAAATTAAAATATTAGAACCTGAATCAAATGTAATTTTTGCAAATTTATCTTCAGGAGATTTTTTTGGGGAACTTGCTCTGCTAGATGATGAACCACGCTCTGCTACTGCAATAGCAATCGTTCAATCTAATTTAATAGGATTTTTTCGAACGGATTTACTAACTCTGATAATGAGATACCCTGATCTTGGTAACAAAATTCTTTTGAACCTGTCCAGGGTTTTAGGTGAAAGATTAAGAAGAACAAATCAAGAATTATTAAAAAAGAAATAGTTGGATAACATTCAGAAAATTTACAAACTAGTTATCTTTCTTATAGCTTCACTAATACTATGGAAAGTCATTCCTTTTTTAAGTTCTATTATTACAATTTTAATTTTTGCATTTTTATTTACTACTGTATTTTTACAGAGTATTGATTACTTGGAGAGGTTTATTAAATCCAGGATAATTTGCGTTCTATCCATTTTATTAGCAGTATTTATTGGAGTTATTTGGTTTATTGGAAGTTTCCTCTCAAACCTTGGATTACAGATTCAATTTTTTACTGACCAAATTAAACAAAAGGATTTTATCTCTAATTTGGAAAATCTATCTATAAAGGTAAATGGTTTATTGCCTGAATTTTTAAATAATATATTTCCTGAAAATGATGAATTAATTTTAATTGCTCAAAATAGTCTCGGCAACCTCTTACAAAAGATACTTTCCTTTTTAGGTTCGGCAGGAAATTTATTTTTCACTACTTTTATGATAATAGTTTTTACAATTATTCTTTTAACTGAATATTATAGTTTTAAAAGAACTTTAGTTCAATATATTCCTAATAAATATTTAGAAGTAGGCCTTAGGACTATATATAATATTGAGCAACATATTTCAAAATATCTGCGAGGTCAAATCCTAGCTGCTAGTAGTGTTTCAATTTTATCTATCCTTGGTCTAATGATTTTGAATAGTTACGGAACAAATATAACCCTTATCGTTTTCATTGGTATTATTGCGGGTATTGCAAACCTAATTCCATTAGTAGGCCCATTTGTTGGAATGGTACCAGCAATTTTAATCGCATTTATGAATAACTTAGGAAATGAAATCGCACTTAATCATTCCCTATTTAATGTTATCCCTTCTCCATACTATATATTCGATATTATTTTAATGTTTACTATCGTTCAGCAAATAGATAATAACCTTGTAACCCCGGTTGTTGTTGGAGAAAGCGTAGGTTTACATCCCATGGCTGTAATGCTAGTTTTATTGATCGGAGGAACACTTTTGGGGCCACTTGGAATGCTTTTTGCAGTTCCTGCAGCAGGTGTTATAAAAGTAATACTAATAGAATTAATTTTCATATCAAAGAATTCACATCTACTTTGATATTTTATGAATGTTTATTAACCGCCAAAAACCGTTAGTTCATTTTCATTAAGGAGAGTCTCAAAGGATTTTAAACTTCTGGTTGCTGGACCAGTTACTGCCTCACCAGCTGTATTGAACTGTGCGCCATGGCCTATGCATGTAGATAAACCAGAGTCATCAAATGGCCTGAGATCATAACTTGCATGGGTGCACCTATTGGAGAAAGCTTTAATAATATCACCTTCTCTTAATAGCAAAAGACCCATTGAGTCTAATTCATTTCCCGAAGTGATTACGGATCCGCCCTCTGTTTTTAATATTTGCAAGGATTCATCATTAAGATCAAAGGTGAGTTCTATACCTTCTGTATTTGGTGAAAGTGGGTTTTGTTCAGAGCAACTATTAATGAATAATGATGCAGTGCCTAATGAACAAGCGCAAACAGCTTTACCAGTAA
>CACLYL010000074.1 GCA_902611135.1 uncultured Fidelibacterota bacterium
ATGCTTCCAAATGTATCAGATGATGAGTATAATACTATAGAGGCTGAAGTAATTGATAAATTCATTGACTTAGGAGATGAATCTAATCGAAAAGAGCAATATGCAACCTCTTTAAGTGCATTAAAAACTTTATTTACTTCTGATGAAGATCGTTTTAAAGTTGTTAAAAATCTTGCATATATCGCAAGAGCAGATGAGTTTATTCATGAAAATGAGATGGCGATGGTCGAGCAGGCTGTAGCGGCTTTAGAAATGACGGATAAAATTAAGTTAGCAAAAACAGATTCTTCATTGTTTGTGGATTTAGTGTAACGTACTTCTATATTAGTTTTATAACCCCGAATATTCGGGGTTATAAATTACAGGATATAAAAAATGACCGAAAAAGAAAGAGAGACCGCAAGAAGAAGTGATAATGATAGACGTGCAGAACATAGAAGAACTATACATAGAAGAAAATCTAATGTTCCTGTTGACGTTGAAAATAGATCAAATTTAGATCAAAGGTCTTCATATCAGAGAAAAGAAAACAGAAGGCGTGGAGAGAGAAGGCACTAAAAAGTTACTTTTATTTTGATATAATTTAAATATTTCTTCTTTTTTAGCTCCACTAGAAAACTATGTTGCAATAATAACCGTAGAAAAAAATTAATTCTACGGCTATTACCACTCTTGGTTTTTAGCAATAAGCCCTTTCCATTCCATTTAGAAAGTTGTTTAATGCTGATAAAGCAGACTCTACAGCTTTTAACATTGGTTTTCTATTCTCTTTTGATTTGCCTGCCTCTATCAAAAGCTTTTTTACAATTTTTCTATGCCATTTATCAGCATGCATATGAACTGTAAAAAACTTTAGGGCATTTTCATCTTTTAGGCCGTAAAGATTCTTCAGTCCTTCTTTCTTAGTTTCTGAAATCTCTGGTTGCATTGACTCATAACAATATAGTGCTGCTAGTCCAATATAGTATTGTTCTGATTTGGAAAAATTCATAAATGTCTCAACAAGTTCATCTGTTTCTTTTAGATAAACTGTTTTTAACACCTTTTTCCTTTGGTTTCCCATTCCTTCAGCGAATCGCATCCAGAGTTCTGGATGATTTTCATCTCCCTTTTCCTCATCGTTTAAATTTTCTAAAAGAAACTGCCTCGTTTTAATATCATCGCAATTTGAATGAATCGATGATAAATAACGGGGGAATGCAGAAACATGTTTAAAATACTGTGCGGCATATTCTCGAATAGTTTCGTTTTTTAAGGTTCCAGCATTCCATTCTTTGGATCAGACTGAATTAGTCTTAATTTTTCAATTTTGAACTCTATTTTATTAAAACGCTTTTCAATCCATCTGATTCTATTTTTTCCCTTTTTCCTATCTAAATATGCAGTTTTTTTTATTTACTTTTTTCTTTGGCTTTTGAACAACTGAAGCATTTTGTTTTTTTGCTGTTTTCCAAAGATAATAGTCGTAATTACCATCATATATTTTTAATTGTTCTTTATCTACCTCACAAATTTTATTGGTGACTTTATTTAAGAAGTGCCTATCATGAGAAATACATATTATTGAGCCAGTGAATTTAATTAGTGCCTCCTCTAAAACCGATCTTGATACCATATCCAAATGATTTGTTGGTTCATCTAATAATAAAAAGTGAACAGGCTGAACTAATAATGATGCTAATGCCAGTCGTGCTTTTTCGCCTCCTGATAATACCTTAACCTTTTTATCTATTGAAGATCCTGAAAAGAGAAACGCACCTAAAAAGGTTCTTATTTCAGTTTCATTTTTTCCAGTATTTTTATTGTTTATACAATCAAAAACAGTATCCTCGTAATTTAATATTTCCAACTGATGCTGAGAATAATAGCCTGTTTTAATGTTATCTCCTAAAATAAATTGTCCACCATTGATCGATTCTACCTTTGCTAATATTTTCAAAAGAGTTGATTTTCCTGCACCATTCCGTCCGACTAAACCAAATTTATCGCCCTTTTCGATAACAAAAGAGATATCGTCAAATACATCTATATTAGAATACATTTTTTTTATTTTTTCTAATCTTGCTACTTTTAAAGGAGATCTGTTTGCTATTGATAGATTTAATATTATTTTCTTTTTATCTTCCTCAGGAGCTTCAATTCTATCTAATTTTTGTAAACTTTTTATCCTACTTTGTACTTGAACTGCTTTAGAGCTTTTATATCTAAAACGTTCTATAAACCTTTCCGTTTCTTTAATATGCTTAATTTGATTCTTATAGCTTGCCTTATGTTGCTCAAATCTCAACTTTTTACTAAGCTTATAATCGGAATAATTTCCTTTGTATAATACAACCTTCTTTAAATCTATCTCGAGTATGTTATTTATTGATCGATCCAAAAATGCCCTATCATGGCTAATTAATATTAAACCTCCACTCCATTTTGAAATAAATGACTCTAGCCAAATTATAGCATCCAGATCTAAATGGTTTGTTGGCTCATCTAAAAACAAAATATCAGGATCCTTAATTAGAATTTTTGCTAAAGCAACCCTCATCCTCCAACCACCCGAAAAAGATTTCATGCTCATTTTAAATTGGTGATCCCTAAACCCTAAACCACTTAATACACTATTTATTTTTTTTTCTAAATTCCATCCACCGAGCGCCTCGTAATCGGTTTGATATTTTCCTAAGCTTTCTGAGTAACGTGCAGAAGTTGGATTTTTTGAAACAAGGCTATTGTATTTTACAACCTTTTTTTCTAGTTCTAAAATTTTTGGATATCCTCTTTTTACTTCATCCATAACCGATAACTTAGACCCCTCAACAACATCTTGAGATAAATAACCAATTTTTAGAGCTTTTTGAATTTGAATAGACCCAGTATCTGGTGGCTCTTCTTTCAATATTAATTTTAAAAGTGTTGACTTTCCAGATCCATTTTTCCCTACTAAGCCCACACGCATTCCTTTATTAATTGAAATATTTACATTATTAAATAAGACACCATTAGGGAA
>CACLYL010000075.1 GCA_902611135.1 uncultured Fidelibacterota bacterium
GAAGATACATATAAAGAAGCTTCTTTTGAATATTTAAATAGATATGGAGCCGCTTATTATCAATACAAATGGTCGGACGTCTATGCCGATGATATATTTTCTGTCTTTGAAAAAGAGGGTATTTTAAGTTCAAAAATAGGAAAAAGGTATCGTGAAATGATTTTAGAGAGAGGCGGAACAAAAGATCCAACTAAATTGGTTTCAGAATTCTTGGGTAGAGAACCGAATTCAAATGCTTTTTTAAAAAATGTTGTGCTTTGATATTACTATAGAATGATAAAAAATATTTAACAGAGGGTATTGATAATGGAGAGGAAACCACTTTTTTGGATCATATTTACTGCAATCTCTTTTTTTTGCTTTTTATACTTTATAAATAATTTTAATCGAGCTTTCCCATCGCTATCGCTTGACATTAAGATGAATAGGACAATGGCTCTGGATTCTTCTAAAAATCTAATAGAGGATAATAATTGGAAGCCGAATAATGCAAATACTGCTGTAACCTTTTCCTCCGAAAGGGAAATACAAACATTCGTTGAACTTGAAGGTGGTGGAATAGAGAAATTTAAAAGTTTATTTGAGGATAGTCTATATTTTCCTTATGGTTGGACCGTACGTCATTTTGATGAAAAAAATCCAAATGAAATAATCGTAAAGTTTAAACCCTCAGGAGATCCTTATGGTTTTTATCAAAAGTTGGGTGAGGATGAACCAGGAGACTCCTTAGACAGAGATTCTGCATTTGCAGTGGCAATAAAAAATCTTTCTCCGGATTGGAATATTGATTTATCAAACTATGAATTAATTGATGAGTCTGAAAAGATTAAACCCAATGGGAGAATTGACCATCAATTTGTTTTCAAACGTAAAGATATTAATATTGGTGATGAAGGTTCGATTAGATTAAGATTATCCGTTAGTGGCGATAAATTGACTGAAATAAATCATTACATCGAGGTACCCGAAGGATTTAAACGCCGATTTTCAGAAATGAGATCCTCAAATGATATGATAGCCTTTTCTGCAAATATGTTTATGTTGATTCTTTATGGTTTACTTGGTTGCATTTATGGAATATTTATACTAATTAGGCAAAGGCGAATATTATGGAGAGGAGCATTAAAATGGGGACTACTTATATCCTTTATTCAATCATTAATGCAAATAAACTTTCTACCAATGCTATGGATGGAGTACGATACTTCAACGACAATGAATTCATTTTTGATTCAAGCAATAATTGGAGCAATTGTCAACTTTTTAGCTATGGGTTTGATTTATACTTTATCATTTATTGCAGCTGAAGGACTATCAAGAAAAGCTTTTCCCAATCATGTTCAATTTTGGAAATTATTTTCCTCCCGTACTGGCAATTCATATACAGTCCTAGGACAAAGTTTGGGTGGATATTTAGGCACAGCTATATTCATGTTTTATGCATTAGCATTTTATAGTTTTTCAAAGCAATTGGGTTGGTGGTCACCAACGGATACGGAATATGACCCAAATATTTTAGCAGCCTATTTCCCTTGGTTAACATCAATTGCAATTTCACTTGGTGCAGGCTTTTGGGAAGAATGTTTATTTCGTGCTGTGCCTATTGCAGGAGCAGCTTTAATTGGTGAAAGGTATGGCAGAAGAAATCTTTTTATTGGTATTGGTATGGTTGTACAATCACTAATTTTTGGGGCTGCTCATGCTAATTATCCAGTACAGCCTGCTTATGCAAGGGTAATAGAATTAATGATACCCTCATTAGTTTTTGGGGCATTATATATAAAATACGGTTTATTACCGGGAATTATTATGCATTATGCTTATGATGTGGCAATGATTTCACTTCAGATCTTTTCTGCAGATGTTCCTGGTATTTGGATACAAAGAGCTATTATTATCTTTTTTTTATTGGTCCCAATATGGGTGATTTTGCTATATCGTTTAAGATTTAAGAGATGGTTTCACAAATTGGGCTCTGTATATAATAAAGATTGGGAGCTGCCTCCTTTAATTAAGGAAAATAGTGATATAAGCCTAAAAAGCAATTTGAACAAAGGAGCGAAACCTAAAATATTTAAAAATCCTGTCTTAATTACCCTTAGTATCGTAGGAATCACCCTTTGGATTATTTCGAGCAATTTTAATTCAAACTTTTCACCATTAAAATTATCAAAATCAGAAGCGATTGAATTAGCCGAGAATGCATTCAAAAATGAAAATATTACTTTTGGTCAAGAATGGAAAAGAGAGGTAAGGGCAACAAATAGGTCAGGAGTTCAAGAACAATTTGTCTGGATGGACTTAGGAAAAGAAATGTTTAATGAACTAAAAGGTAATTACATATCAGATGTTGGTTGGATAATTAGATATAGAATGAGAGAGGGCGATGTCGATCAAAGAGCTGAGGAGTATAGTTGTTTTATTGATAATGATGGTAAAACTAGTATTTCCATAAAACTACCAGAATCAAAATCAGGAAATAATTTAAATGAATCAGAAGCCAGAGAGTTTGCTGAAAAAATAATTCTTGATAGATATTCTTTGGAACTAAATCAACTGGTAGAGCTTGAAGCGAGTTCATTAACAAGGCCAAACCGAATTGATTGGTTTTTTAAATTTAAAGAGAGTTCACTTGATTCACTCAATGAATTAAATAGTGATTTAAGAATTAATGTATCAATAGCTGGAGATAAGGTAATTAATACTTGGAGAGAGGTTTTTATTCCAGAGGGATGGAGAAGAGCTAATGAAGAAAAAAATTCAAAATTTATTCCTTTGG
>CACLYL010000076.1 GCA_902611135.1 uncultured Fidelibacterota bacterium
AGTAAATGAAGTGAAAGAAAAAAAAATAATACGAAATAATCTACAATTAAAAAGTTAACATCAATAAAAAGAAAATAAACTACCGCAGAAATAATTCCAAAAAATAAAGCCTCAATCATTGCACAAATTAAATATGAGGAAATAATGGTGCTTTTACTATGTGGAGTGAGAACAACATTTATTAATAGTTTCCTGTGAATTCTCAAATCAAAAAAATCTCTATAGATCGAGGGGAATAAAGCTAATGATGAAATAAGAAATATGAAGCCTGGGTATACCCAAATTTCATAAGGAACCTCTGATAAACTATATAAAATTATATTTTTGAGTGGCAGTATTACCAATATACTGATCATGATTGGCAATAAAAAAGTGGTAGAAAGAGTTAAAACTAATCTACTCCTCCAAAGCCAATACCTTCTTTTAATTAATGCTTTAATCAATCTAAACCCTTACCGGCAAATTCGGAATCAAGTAAATCTCTTAATCCTAATTTCTTCAAATTTAGATCTAACATTTTTTCATCCTTAGTCTCCGAAATAACATCAAAAAATACATTTCTTGTTCTGCCATAAAAGTGAAATATATTATCTAAACGATTTGGCGATACAACCGTTGATATCTTTTTTAACTTAAGATACAAATCATCAGTTAAATTTTCAAATTCAATTTGAAATTGGTGATATTCTATTGTGCTTTCCAATAATGTATCCAAATGACCATCCATTAAGATTTTTCCTTCATGAAACACCAATATTCTGTCATGTGCTTGCTCAATTTCCTGCAAAGAGTTACTCACGTAAATTATTGATTTTTCACCTTTTAAATCCTTTAATAAATCCCAAGTTAGTCTTATAGACTCAGCATCCATGTATCCTGTTGGTTCATCAAGTATCAATATATCTGGATTATGTACAAGACCCCTGACAATCATTGTTTTTTTGTGAATTCCGCCTGATACTTTATGAGCTGTGCGATCTAATTGATTTCTAAAATCTAATAGTCTTGAAAATTTTTCAATTCTTTTTGAAGCAGTATCGGTACTGACTTTATATAATTCTGCATTAAATAATATATTTTCCCTCAAGGAAAGCCAAGGATCTAGGTCATTTTCATATGGAACATAACCGACTAATTTTCTGGTTTCATTTCTTCTTTTGTTCATATCTAAACCATGGATAAAAACCTGACCATAGTTAGGATTTTCAAATCCAGATAATAATTTGAGTAAAGTAGTTTTCCCAGCACCATTTAAACCCACAATCGCTACTAGGCTGCCTTTTTCTATCCCAAAGGATAGTCCGGCAAGAATAGTTTTTTTACCTATTAGCTTACCTACTTTTTTTAAAGTAATACTAGCTGCCATTATAAAAATTAATGCGCTTCATACCAATTATTGCCAATTCCATAGTCCACTACTAAAGGTACAGATAGCTCTACAACATTTTCCATTTTATCTATCACTAGTTTTTTGAGAAGACTCTCCTCGTTTTTAGGAAATTCAAATATTAATTCATCATGAATTTGCAATACCATTTTAGATTGCATTTTTTTCTTGTCTAGTTCATCTATTATGTTTTTCATCGCTATTTTTATCATTTCTGCAGCAGATCCTTGTATTGGCATATTTATTGCCATTCTTTCAGCGGCTTTTCTTCTTAAACCGTTTGAGGAATTAACCTCGAAAACAGGACGGCGTCGACCGAGAAGAGTTTTCACATAATTCATATTTCTAGCATGATCAATAACTTGATCAATATAGTCTCTAATTCCTATAAATTGTTTGAAATAAGATTTTATAACCTCATTCGCCTCATTCCTAGTAACCCCTAATTCTTGACTCATTCGAAAAGGACCCGCACCATACATTATCCCAAAGTTAACAATTTTTGCAGTTCTTCGCATCTCCGCTGAAACTAATTCTAAAGGAACTTTAAATATCCTACCTGCAGTTTCGGAGTGAATATCTAATCCATTTCCAAAGGCATTTAACAGACCCTTATCCTTACTCATATGGGCCATTATTCTTAGTTCAATTTGAGAGTAATCAGCAGACAAAATTTTCCAATTCTTTTTTTGAGAACAAAAAGCTTTTCTTATTTCTTTACCTTCTTCAGATCTTATGGGGATATTTTGAAAATTTGGATTAGTACTAGATAATCTTCCTGTTGCTGCTACTGTTTGATTAAAGGTGGTATGAATTCTACTTGTCTCAACATTTACAAACTCGGGTAATGAGTCAAAATAGGTTGTTTTTAATTTATTTTTTTTTCGATATTTAATAATATAAGCTGGAATTTGATTATATGATGATAAAATTTTCAAAACATCTTCAGCTGTACTTCTTTTTTTAACTTGTGGTAATTTCAATTCATCAAAAAGTATATTTGCAAGTTGCTGACTGGAATTAAGATTAAATTCTGAACCAGAGATATGGTATATTTTTTTCTTTAGATCCTTAAGAACTTTATCATTTTTTTTAGACATATCCGATAAAATATCTATGTCAACGTAAGTACCATTAAGTTCCATAACCTCCAGAACAGCAACCATTGGAAGCTCAATCTCTTCATAATAATCCATGAGGGTGAGATCAGTTAGTTTCTTTTTTAAAATCTTTTCAAGTTGGAATAAGGCTTCTACATTATGTAAAGAATAATTTGATATCTGTTTAAGAGAAATATCATTAATAGTTTTTTTGTCTCTT
>CACLYL010000077.1 GCA_902611135.1 uncultured Fidelibacterota bacterium
TGAAAATTTTTATGACAAAATAAATAAACATATATTTTTTAAAGCAAGAGACGCATACAGGTTAAGTCAGTTAAAGAATTTTATCTTAGAAGATGATGAAGCACTCCTTGTTATTGATAAAATTAACAATGAGCTTCAAACTATTACCAAGATCATTTTAAAACTAGGAACCATTAAAGACAAAGAGATTCCAATAGAAAAATATTTGCATTACCTTGATAGTGAAGATCAACAATTTTTACCTGAATTAATTGAGCTAGTTGACTCCTCATATAGCAATGTAAATAAGAAGTTAATTATACCATTAATTGATCCTGATGTTGACACATTAAAGTCACTAGAATTACAATTCCCTAATGAGAGTTTTACATTCGATGAGTTGATGCTGAAATGGATTAATGATAAAGACAGATGGAAAGTAATTTTAGGGACTCATTATCTTTTAAAGAAAGATAATGGAATACTCCTTTCAAAAGCAAATTGGAAGAAAGTAAAATTACAAAACTTCTCTGATAATCTTTTTACTAATTCAGAATACAATTATGTAATTAGAAACTTCTATAACAATAAATACAAGCAGAAGGAAAATAAAGAAATGTATTCAGTACTTGAAAAAACTATGATATTAAAATCCATTGATCTATTTCAACAAATACCTGTAACTATTTTAACAAAAATAGGACAGATATCTGAGCAAATTAATTTTAAGAAGAATCAAAAAATTTTCAACATGGGTGATAAAGGAAATTCCATGTTTGTAATTATAAAAGGAAAAGTGGATATAGTACAAAATTCAAAATCTATAGCAATCCTTCATAAAGGATCTTGCATAGGCGAGATGGCAATATTAGATAATCAGCCAAGGTCGGCTGATGCTTTGACTTTATCAGAATGCACTCTTTTAAAAATAGATCAAAGTCCCTTTTACGAACTTCTTGAGTTAAGACCTGAAATAATGAAGCAGATTCTACGCATTTTAACCAAAAGATTAAGGCTAGCTAATCGTAAACTTATGAGCGACCAGCAATAAGACTTTTTACAACTGAAGGATCAGCTAAAGTAGAGACATCACCTAAATTATCCAAATCTTTTTCAGCTATCTTCCTTAGGATTCTTCTCATTATTTTACCTGAACGTGTTTTTGGTAAAGCTGGGGTAAATTGAATGCTATCAGGTTTTGCATGAGGTCCAATTTCCTTTGTTACTGTATCTAGAATTGCTTTCTTTATTTGATCGCATTCCTGAGTTCCCGTCATTAAAGTAACAAAGGCGTAAATACCTTGGCCTTTTATATCATGATTGAATCCAACTACTGCAGCTTCTGCAACTCCCTCTGATTTTCCTATTGCCCCTTCAACTTCAGCTGTGCCAATCCTATGTCCAGAAACATTAAGGACATCATCTACTCTGCCTGTTATCCAATAATACCCTTCTTTGTCTCTTTTTGCACCATCGCCTGTAAAGTAATATCCCGGGAATTGCGAAAAGTAAACCTCAATGAATCTCCTTTGATCACCATATATTGTCCTCATTTGTCCTGGCCATGAAGTTTTTAAGACAAGCAATCCAGAGACATCATTCCCCTCGATTTCGGAGCCATCTTCGTTCAATAATACTGGTTCAATGCCAAAAAAAGGAAAGGTAGCTGAACCAGGTTTAGTATTTATTGCTCCCGGAATAGGTGATATTAAGATACCTCCCGTTTCAGTCTGCCACCAAGTATCAACAATTGGACACTTATTTTTTCCAATAATTTTATTGTACCAATTCCATTCGGGCTCTTTTATTGGTTCACCAACGGTACCTAATAATTTGAGTGAATTTAATTTTTTTGACCTAACCCAGCTATCTCCTTCTTTCATTAAAGCTCGCAAAGCAGTTGGTGCAGTATAAAATTGGTTCACTTGATGTTTATCCACTACATCCCAAAATCTTCCATAATCAGGATAATTTGGCACGCCCTCAAACATGAGGGTGGTTGCCCTATTTGCTAAGGGCCCATAGATTATATATGAATGACCAGTGATCCAACCTAGATCGGCGGTGCACCAATATATATCATTAGGCTTGTAATCAAATATTATTTCATGAGTGTAGGATGCATAAGTGAGATAACCGCCGGTTGTATGTAAAACGCCTTTAGGTCTACCCGTTGAACCTGAAGTATATAAAATGAATAGTGGGTCTTCAGAATCCATTATTCCAGGCTCACAGATCTGGTCAACTCCCGAGATTGCTTCATGCCACCATAGATCTCTTTTGCTATCCATATGTACTTGCTCACCTGTTCTTTTAACAACAACAACTTGTTCAATAGACGGAGTTTCTTTGAGGGCTTCATCTGCATTTGACTTCATAGGAATATTATGTTTTTTTCCACGAACGCCTGTGTCTTGCGTAATTAACACCTTGCACCTTGAATCATTTATACGGTCCCTAAGTGAGTCACTTGAAAATGCTCCAAATACTACTGAGTGCACTGCTCCAATTCTTGCGCATGCAAGTATTGCTATTGATAACTCAGGGACCATTTGCATATATAAACAAACACGATCTCCTTTTTTAACGCCCAGAGACTTTAAAGCATTTCCAAAAAGTGAAACTTCTTTTAGTAGCTCACTATATGTAAATTTTCTCGATTGATTAGGATCATTACCTTCCCAAATAATCGCCAAGCTATCACCAAAACCATTTTCTACGTGACGG
>CACLYL010000078.1 GCA_902611135.1 uncultured Fidelibacterota bacterium
AAGTCTGAAAGCGTTCTTCGATGTGAGAACTTTTCTTGCCCAAAACAAGTTAAAGAAAGAATAAAGCATTTCTGCTCAAAGTCTGCCATGAACATAGAAGGTTTAGGAGAAAAAATAATAGAACAGCTTGTTGATAAAAACATAATTCAATCAATTGATCAAATTTTTATTTTAGATAAAAACCAATTATCTAACCTTGAAAAGGTTGGTGAAAAGTCAACAACAAATCTACTGAACGCAATAGCTCATTCAAAAAAAGCTACCCTTGCAAGGTTTATCTATGCTCTTGGAATAAGGAATATTGGTGAACATACCTCTAAAATTATAACAAACTACTTTAACCAAAGCTTAGAAAAAATACAGACAGCAGGTTATCAATCTTTGATTGAAATTGATGAAGTTGGTCCCATCGTTGCAGAATCAATAATTAACTTCTGGTCAAATGAAAATAATAATGCTGTTGTGAAAAAGTGTTTGCAATACGGTGTTATCTTTGAAAAAGCAAAAGTTAAAAATAATAGTATTTTTAGAAATCAAACTTTTATTTTCACAGGATCTTTAAATGGTATGAACAGGAGAACTGCAAAAGAGTTAATAGAAAGTTTTGGTGGAAAAGTATCAAGTTCTGTTAGCAAAAAAACTACATTTGTTGTATCAGGAAAGTCACCTGGCTCTAAATTAAAAAGAGCAAAGGAACTTGGCATCCCTGTCTTATCTGAAAATGATTTTTTAAAATTTACCAAATTCAATCAAAACGATTAATACTATAGTTTAGTGTTTGATATTTTTTTTCTAACTAATTTGTGATTATGAAAATGATGAAAATTGGATCAATAGTAGAAGATATTGTTTTATTAATTCTTGAAAACCATGAGCCGCTAGCTAAGATAGGGATAATAAAAGATAAACTATTTGTTAAAATTAAAGGATATGATGAGAATGGAATATGGATTCATCATCCGGGTTTTGAGTTACTAAATAAAAAAGGTAAAAAGAAGTTAAAAGCCACTATTCTAATCCCCTGGGCATTTATTATTTCTATTGTTCATTTCCCAGAAGCTGAAGGGTATGATTTCCCTAACCCGTTTGAACAAACCATAGGCTTTTAATTAACAGTAAAAATATGAAAGCTATTGAAATATTAGGATTAAAAAAATCCTATGAAAAAACCCTCGCTCTAAATGGCGTTAATTTATCAATTAAAGAGGGGGAGTTTTTTGGCTTATTAGGTCCAAATGGAGCCGGAAAAACAACCACAATTAATATCTTAACTGGATTAGTTTTTAGAGAAGAAGGATCAACTTTAGTTTTTGGAAAAGATACTGTGAAAGATTTTCGATTTACACGCTCTAAAATAGGAATCGCCGCTCAAGAGTTATCTGTTGACTGGTTTTTTTCAATTGAAAAACTTCTTTACTTTCAAGCTGGATATTATGGCTTGTCTAAAAAAGTAGCCAAAAAGAGAATTGAAGATCTACTAATAAGGCTTGATTTACAGAAAAAAAAGGACTCCAGGCTGCGCCAACTATCTGGCGGCATGAAGAGGAGATTTCAGCTAGCAAAGGCCTTGGTTCATGACCCAGATATAATAATACTTGATGAGCCTACCGCAGGAGTAGATGTAGAATTAAGGAGGAGTCTTTGGAAGTATTTAAAAGATCTGCACGCTACAGGAAAGACAATACTACTTACAACCCACTATATTGAGGAAGCTGAAAAACTTTGTGAAAATGTTGCAATAATCGATGAAGGAAAAATCTTAAAAGAAGGTTCTCCGAAAAAGCTAACACAAGAGCTAGGTTCCTCTGGTATTACTATCCATTTGAATGAAAACAAGCAAAATTTAAACACTGTTCTTGCTGATTATTCCTTCACTTTAGATCAAAATCGTCTCCATTTTTCGGTAAAAGATTCTGATCTTGCAATACCAAAAATTATACAGACTTTATCAAACAATAATATTACGATTCAGAGCGTTGAAGCCACCTCATCTTCCCTTGAAGATGTTTTTTTAGATCTCACAGGAAAAAATATTAACAAATGAATTGGATCGGATTCTATACATTAGTTAATCGAGAAGTTGGGCGTTTTTTCTCAGTTTATAGACAAACTGTTCTCCCTGGATTAATATCATCAGCACTCTATATTTTGATATTTGGTTTTACATTAGAACAAAGAATTTCAGAAATAGATGGCGTCTCCTATACATGGTACATACTACCAGGATTAATTATGATGAACACACTAAGTAATGCAACAGCCAATACATCCTCGTCGATGTTACAAATGAAACTACTTCAACAGCTCCCCGATTTACTCACCGCGCCCTTATCAGGGATTGAAATCTCTTTGGCATATATTATTGGGGGAACAATAAGGGGAATGGTGAATGGAATACTCGTATTATTTCTAGGAATATTGATCTCAGGTTTACCAGTACAAAATATTTTTGGGACACTTTTATTTATTTTCCTAGTATCTTGGGCCTTTTCAAGTATGGGTTTGGTTTTGGGTCAACTAGCTGAGAATTGGGATCAAATGGCAATGATGCAGAATTTCTTTTTAACCCCTCTTAGCTTTTTAGGAGGAATATTTTATTCCATAAAAATGCTTCCAGAATGGGCTCAAACATTAAGCTTAGTTAACCCTATTTATTACATGATAAATGGGATACGCCATACGATACTCGGGATTG
>CACLYL010000079.1 GCA_902611135.1 uncultured Fidelibacterota bacterium
TTTGAAAATGTTTCAATAGTTCCTAATGGTTTTTTTGCAGTTGGATATGTTCGCTCAGAAGATCCTTACAACTCATTTTATACCGAGGGTGAGGGGTTCGCTATGTTTATTGATGAAAATGGAAATGGGCTTTCAAATCAAAATTTAAGTCAATTTATTGATCAAGCCTATCGAGTCCAAACTATTAATAATGAATTAATTATATCGGGTTTATCTGAAGGAGCATCTGATTATAAAGTAATAAAAATGTCCTTAGATGGTGATGTTATATGGCATTACTCATACGGTGGAATTGAAGAAGACCACTGTTTTGGGATGGATATAAATGATGAGGGTGACATTTTTCTTACAGGACATACTTTATCTAGCACTCAAAATTGGGACACATACACCGTTAAGATTGATAATGATGGCAATCTTATTTGGACAAGTACTAAAGGTAATCCAAGAGGGTTTAACCCTTTATACATTCACGATGAGGCATGGGGAGTGAAGGCTACCCTTGATGGAGGCTGTGTTGTTGTAGCCGGCACGGGGGATGAATATGACGAATATTCTGAATGTAATGATCAAGACTGTTCAGACGTTTGGAGTGCGTATATAATAAAATATAATGAATTTGGAGATGTAAGTTGGCAAAAAACATTCTCTTCTCTGGATATATCGGAAGAAATTTATGACTGGGCTGGAGAAGCAATTGATCTAACATATGATGGAGGAGGAATAATTGCTATAGATAATGGTCAATTTGGATTTCTGAGGCTGAATAATGTGCAAAATACATTAGGCAATAATTTAGAATACGCTTCACCGTCATTTTCTAAACTTTATGATAATTATCCAAATCCATTCAATCCAATTACATTTTTTAACTACGACTTATCAAAAGATGGATTTGTAAATATCAGTATTTATGATATGCTTGGAAATGTAGTTGATAATCTTGTTAATACTTATCAATTTAAAGGATATAAAACAGTTCAATGGAACGCTACAAACAACCAAGGTAAGCCTGTATCAGCAGGAATATATCTTTATAAAATTGAGGTAGCAGATTTTATGCAGACAAAGAAAATGGTATTAGTTAAATAGATTTACTTTTTCTATAACATCTAGCAATACATTGTTAATTTTTTCGTCAAGATGTATGCTTTACATATTATATCTCTAAATTTTTTCCTATCAAATAATAGTTAAAAAAGGAACAATTTTAATATTTGATATTTTTTGTGGTTTGTATAAAAAATCTTTAATTAGAAATATCTGCGCCTAATTTAATCCATCTATAACTATTCTAGCAGTTGAGGTGTTTAGGGCGAAGGGAACATTTTTCGTAGCACAGGTCCTAATCAATGTTTGGATATCATGTTCATGCCCATGTGCAGTTTGAGTGTCAATGAAAAAAAGTAAAGCATCAAATTTACCCTCAAGTATATTATAAGATATATGTACATCACCTCCATCAGGACCATGGCCAATTCTATTTATTTTTAATGTAGGACAAACCTTTCGTATAGACTCTGCGGTGCCATCAGTAGCAAATAAATCATAATTCTTTAATTTTTTATAATGCTCTACGCAGAATTGAACCATGTCAATTTTTTTATTGTTATGTGCAACAAGAGCTAGAGATTTTTTCTTATCCATAATTATAAATTAAAACAGAATAATTTTTTTTATTATTATTATATGCACAATTTTACATTAAAATATATATCCATTAAAAATCAAATGAGTTTTGAGTTTTAAAAAAAGTAGATATCTATAAATTTTTATCTATTATTAATCATCTCCCTTCCGCACAAAGTAGTCAAAAGAAAGTCTAAGGTTTATTAATACTAACTAGCTAATTTTAATAAATTCTTTAGGAGGGATTTTGATGTGTAAATATTTAAGATTAATTTTTTTCATAAGCTACCTATCAGCAGAAATTAGTTTAGAAAAAGTGTGTTTTTTATTTGAGGAATGATTGATGGATATATCTGAATTATGAAAATATTTAGTTTATTATTAATAAGTTTTTTGAATATGGGCTTTTCTCAGACCCTTGTTTTTTTTAATAATCAAGACACAATAACATTCAAAAAAAATGAATTAATTAAAATAAATGGACAGAAATATTTGTATCAAAAGGCAATAAAAAATCAGACGCAAATTCATTTAATAGATTCTGGATTGTTTAAAAAAGAACATATAACAATTGATACTAGTAAAATTGAGACTTTTAGAAAGTATAAAAGATTTAAAATCTTTAATTCCTTAGAAAAAGCAGGTTTTGGATTTGTTACAGGTACTTTTACTGGAGGTCTAATCGGATTTTTAGGCGGTTATAATGGTGGTTTTGCCAAGGTCGATTCAGATAGAGCAACAGTTGGAGTTCTCTTCGGTTTATTTTTTGGAGCTGCTTCAGGAGCAGCTTTAGGAACTGGGGGTTTGGTCTATGGTTTTATTTCTTTGGGGGAAGACAGTCTAAGTTACTCTCAAAGGTACACTCTGAAATTTGATTATAGGAATTAAATTATTTTAATTAAGCACAATCTAATTAGTTTACCATTTATCGTATGTAAGATAAATAATCTTAGTTTATTTTTTTTACCAGTAGAGGAATTAGCTTAGTAATGTATAAGAGCTTTTTTTTATTATCATTGTTTGGATTTATTCAAAAGGCGGAAGCAAGAAAGGTTAAT
>CACLYL010000080.1 GCA_902611135.1 uncultured Fidelibacterota bacterium
TGGTGTGAAAGAAAGGCGAGTATCAAAAATTGATGTTGATGAAATGGGGGCAATTGCTGGCAAAGAAGCTTTAAACGGGGGTAGTGAGCCTGATTTAATTATAAATGCCTCCGGTGTACCCAAACAAACTATTCCTGACACTTCTACTTTCTATCAAAAAGCACTTAATCTAGAAGGAATACCCTCTTTTAGTATACATAGTACTTGTCTATCTTTTCTTGTCGCTTTTAATACAGCAAGCGCATTAATTGAGTCTAAAGTGTATAAACGAATTTTAATTATTTCCTCTGATAGAGGCACCGTTGGGAGAAATTACAAAGAACCAGAAAGTGCCTCATTACTTGGAGATGGTGCTGCTGCAGTAGTTTTAGAACCTTCAAAGAAAGATGAGCACAGCAAATTGCTATACTATACTATGAATACTTGGCCAAGTGGAGCACATCTAACAGAAGTTAGAGGTGGTGGAACCTTTAAACACCCTCAAGATCCTAAAACTAAAATATCTGACAATCTATTCTCTATGGATGGTCCGGGCATATATAAAATTGCTCTTAAAAAAGTATATAGATTAGTATTGAAAACATTAAAACATACAAACTTAAGGAAAGAAGATATTGACTGGGTTGTCCCTCATCAAGCTTCCGGGAAAGCAGTAGATGCATACATCTCCATTGGAAAATTTCCAAGAGATAAAGTTTGTTCAACTATCTCAAATTTGGGTAATTGTGTTGCAGCATCATTGCCAATAACATTAATATCTTACATAAAGAACGAGAAAGTTAAGCGTGGTCAAAATATACTTTTAATAGGGACTGGCGCAGGGTTATCTGCAGCCTGCGCACTTATCAAGTATTAAAGAATAATTATTTCATCGGTAAAAATCCATGCCTTTCCTCCTGAACCTGGGTGATATTCTGGGCATTGACCAATATTAAATGCCTTTAATTTTATATATCGCGATTTTATTCCTTCAGGTTTAATAATATATTTGAAGATCTTTTGATTATAATTGAAACTATTATCTGGTTGAACTTCATACAACATATCATAGTTTATTCCATCTGATGAATGTAAAATTTCAATTTTTCTTGGCAAAAAGATCCAAAAAACCTGACTTTGTAAAAATCGAGCTTCAACGTGTTTTATACTTTTATTGGTTTCAAGATCAATGGTGATTTCAAAATCATTTTCTTCAAATCCAAGCCACGATTTATCTTCATAATCAGGGGAACCTAAAAGACCATTTATAAATGCTCTTTCACCTTCAATTGAATATTTGGGGTGAGGTTTATTTTTTAAGAGGAGCTTTTTTGCAATCCCCATATGGTTAATTGGAATTTTTTCTGGTCCTGCTCCGCAAGTTACGTTGTATGATTCACTTCCGATATAATTATTAGATTTATCACCTAAAATAGTACGTACACTATCTCCTATTCTTTTTAAATCTTCAACGATCATTGGGAATTTATTAATTACGTTTATGCGCTCACCAATATCCTTTTTTAAATTATACAACTCTAAACCTACTTTCCCTTTTCCATATGGACCTGGATATAGATTCGTTCCTGGTTCAACATTTTCGTATGATCGATATTGGTGAGGGAAAATGAGTTTCCATTCATTTTTTCTCACTGCAATTAAATTTTCATTATTATAATAAAATAATTTATCTCTTGGGTTTGCATTTGGTATGTTTTTTAATAGCGGTAATATACTTACTCCATCAATCTTATTATCTATTTTTTGATCATTTATAATGTCTGCAATGGTAGGTAAAATATCAATTGTAGAAGCAATATTGGAGATTACCCTTTTATCTTTAATTTCTTTAGGCCATCTCATTATGCAGGGGACTCTTGCACCTCCTTCCCACATAGTTCCCTTACCCTCTCTAAGTGGTCCTGCTGAACCACCCCAAGTCCCAAAGTTTAGCCAGGGTCCATTATCGCTAGTAAAAATAATTAATGTGTTATCATCGATTTCATAGTCTTTTAATGTTTTTAAAATCTTTCCAACAGACCAGTCGATCTCCATAATAACATCACCATAAAGACCTAAGTTGCTTTTTCCCTTAAATTTTTCAGATACCGCAATTGGTTGATGAGGCATTGGATGAGGGATATAAAGAAAAAATGATCTGCTTTTATTTCTGGCTATAAAATCGATTGCCTTTTCTGTTATTATTGTCGTGAGCTTACTTTGATCATTAAGATCTTTAATTTCATTTTTTGGTGTATTGCCTTCCCAAAAATACATCGGCGGATAATAACTTTTCCTCTTTTCATCGAAAGGTTTTCCATCATAATCAACAGGCCACATATCATTTGAACAAATAAGACCACTATATTCATCAAATCCATTTTGAAGAGGAAGGTATTTATCTAGATGACCTAAATGCCATTTCCCAAATATACCATTCACATATCCATTTCGTTTTAAAAGTTTTGCAATCGTTTCTTTCCTTGGATCTAAACCTCCCATGTTCCATGGACTAAGTGCCCCTTGGACACCAACCCTTTCAGAGTAACTTCCTGTCATTAATGAGGCTCTTGAAGCACTACAGACGGCTTGAGAAACATAAAAATCAGTAAATAGAATGCCTTCTTTAGCCATTTTATCTATGTTGGGAGTGTCGAATCCTTCAGCACCAT
>CACLYL010000081.1 GCA_902611135.1 uncultured Fidelibacterota bacterium
ACCAAAATCAGGTGAGCAAGAACTCCAGATTGCACCTATTGAAGTTGTTGCCAACATTGCAATAATGGTTTCAGGAATGTTTGGCAAATAACCAACTACTCGATCGTTCTCTTTGACACCCCTCTCTTTTAGAGAATGACATAATCTTTCTACTTTTTTATATAGTTCAGCGTAGGAGAGGGTGCAAAGTTCTCTATCTTCAGTTTTGTAATAAATTGCAACTTTATCATCCTTAAATTGTAAAAGATTTTCAGCAAAATTTAATCTCGAACCCAAAAACCATTTTGAATTAATCATATTATCCAGGTCCTTCACGACCCTAGTATATGGTCTTGAGTGCACAATTTTACAGTAATTCCATATTTCTTTCCAGAAAACAGAAATATTCTCAACCGACCATTTATGTAACTCCTTGTAATTGGTTATTTCTAGATTATATTTTACGTTCATCTGATTCAAAAAATCATACATTTGAGATTTTTCTTTACCTTGTGGTTTCCAGAGTACCTTTTCCATAGAATCCTTAAAAATTTTCTCTTTAGTGCAAGTAAATTATACGTAATTTATAAGCTGATTTGTGTAAAAATATTTTAACCTTAACATTATGAAAATTGCTTTTTTAACTGCTGGTGGTATCGCTCCCTGTTTATCCTCATCAATAGGTTATTTAATTGAAAGGTATAATCAGATTGCTCCAAATGCTGAGTTAATGGGTTATTTAAATGGATACCAAGGATTATTAACTGGTAACTCCGTACTAATTCCAGAAAAGGTAAAAGTTGAGCATAATATTTTACACGATTTTGGAGGATCCCCTATAGGTAACAGTAGGGTAAAATTAACGAATATAGAAGATTGCGTTAAAAGAGGTTATGTTGATGAGGGTTCAGATCCTCTTCAAGTCGCAGCTGATCAATTGGTATCTGATGGAGTAAATATACTTCATACAATTGGCGGAGATGATACCAATACAATGGCAGCTCAATTATCCTTTTATTTAAAAAAAAATGGATATGATCTGATAGTTGTGGGATTACCAAAAACTGTTGATAATGATGTTTTCCCAGTTGCTCAAACTCTTGGTGCCTGGACTGCTGCTGAACAAAGTGCTATTTTTTTTGAAAATATTGTTAATGAAAATACCACAAGTAGAAGGCAACTTATCATACATGAGGTCATGGGGAGACATTGTGGCTGGTTAACTGCAAAATCAGCTCTAGATTACAGAGCGCAAATGAAAAGGAGATCATTTCTACCTGAAATACTAATAACTAAAGATAGGTGGGATATTGATGCTATTTTTATTCCAGAAGAAGACTTTGATTTTAAAAAAGAAGCAAGGCGATTAAAATCGCTAATGAATCAAAAGGATTGTGTTAATATTTTTCTGAGTGAGGGTGCGGGGCAAGATAGTATCATAAGAGAGATTGAGTCAAACGGACAAAAAGTACCAAGAGATGCTTTTGGCCATGTTAGGTTGGACGAAATTAATCCAGGAAAATGGTTTGCAAAACAATTTGCAAAAGCTCTTAATGCTGAGAAAACGTTAGTTCAAAAAAGTGGTTATTTCGCTCGGTCCTCAAAAGCCAATACGAAAGATTTAGAATTGATTAGAAAATCTGCATTTTTTGCTGCAGACAAGGCAATCGAAGGGATGAGTGGATTATCAGGATTAGATGAGGATAAAGATCAATCTCTTCGTTTAATAGAATTTGAAAGAATAAAGGGTGGGAAGCCATTTAATATTTCTGAAGAATGGTATAAAAATATGTTAATTGAAATTGGACAAGAATAAAATGGGAGTATTATGTCAAAATCATTAAAACCAGGGGTCGTAACGGGTGAAGACTACAAAACACTTTTACAAAATGCTAAAGAAGGTGGATACGCTCTACCAGCTGTCAATGCGGTTGGGACTAATTCTGTTAATGCAGTGATGGAAGCTGCTGCAAAAAACAAGTCAGATGTAATTATTCAGTTTTCAAATAGCGGTGGACAGTTTTTTGCAGGGAAAAGCTTGCCAGATGGTTTTGAGGCAAAAGTGTTAGGAAGTGTTTCTGCAGCGCAACATGTTCATCTATTAGCTGAGAAATATGGTATTTGCGTGGTATTACATACTGATCATGCAAACAAAGCTCTTATTCCATGGGTTGAAGCGCTAGTGGGCCATAGTGAAAACCATTATGAAAAATTTGGTAAACCATTATTCTCCTCTCATATGTTAGATTTATCAGCTGAGGAGATTGACTTTAACCTTTCAGAATGTGAAAGGTTATTAAAAAGAATGTCCAAAATAGGGCTCAGTTTAGAAATTGAGTTGGGAGTTACTGGAGGAGAGGAGGATGGTGTTGGATCAGATGATGATATAGGAGCAGATAACCCTCTTCTTTACACACAACCAGAAGATTGTCTTCGCGCTTATAAGCTCTTGTCTCCGATAGGACATTTTAGTTTAGCAGCCTCCTTTGGAAATGTACATGGAGTATATAAACCAGGGAATGTTAAACTTCGTCCTGAAATTTTAAAAAATTCTCAAGATCTTGTAAGAGAAACCTGTGGAACTGGAGGAAAACCTTTGGATCTTGTTTTTCATGGGGGTTCAGGATCTGATAAAGCAAAAATAGCAGAGGC
>CACLYL010000082.1 GCA_902611135.1 uncultured Fidelibacterota bacterium
TCCGCCTGAGCCTAATGGTTACCTGCATATTGGTCATGCAAAATCTATTTTTATTAATTTTAGTTTGGCCAAAACAAATCAAGGTTTTTGTAACCTAAGGTTTGATGATACAAATCCTCTGGAAGAAAGTAGAGATTATGTCGAATCAATTATTAAAGATGTAAAATGGCTGGGATATTTATGGAATGAAAAAGAGCTGTATGCTTCAGATTATTTTGATAAAATGTATGAGTATGCAATTCATTTAATTTCTAATGATAAAGCTTATGTTTGTGATTTAAGTGGAGATGAAATTCGAAAACAAAGAGGCACTTTAAACCATCCAGGATTAGAAAGCCCATACAGAAAGAGGCCAATAAAAGAAAATCTAGAGCTATTTACAATGATGAAGGATGGAAAATTTAAAAATGGAGAAAAAACACTAAGAGCAAAAATAGATATGTCACATCCAAATTTGAATATGCGTGACCCAGTAATGTATAGGATATTACATGCCGATCATCACCGAACTGGCAATAAATGGTGTATTTATCCGATGTATGATTGGGCTCATGGATTAGAGGATTCTATTGAAAAAATAACACATTCAATATGTACTCTAGAGTTTGAAGATCATCGGCCCTTGTATGACTGGTATTTGGAAAATCTCAATGTTTACAGACCGCAGCAAATAGAATTTGCTCGTTTGAATTTAAGTTACACTGTCCTCAGTAAAAGAAAGTTAAAATACTTAGTAGATAATAATTTTGTTGAAGGCTGGGATGACCCTAGAATGCCAACAATTTCAGGTTTAAGGAGGAGAGGGTATACGAGTACTGCGATTCGAAGTTTTTCCAAAGAGGTTGGAATAACAAAAAGAGACACAGTAATTGATATGGTTAGATTGGAGAATTCATTGAGAATTGAATTAAATAAAACTGCCCCAAGAGTTTTTGCCGTAATCGATCCCATCAAAGTGGTAATTACAAATTTTTCCGATGAAAAAGTTGAAGAAATTGAAGTTATAAATAACCCTGAAGATATTTCTCAAGGCACTCGCAAAGTACCACTAACCAAAGAAATTTATATTGAAAGAAGTGATTTTATGGAGGATCCGCCAAAGAAATTTTTTCGATTAGGAATCAATAGAGAGGTCCGTCTAAGATATGCTTATGTAATTAAATGTAATTCAGTGGTAAAGAGTGAGAATGGAGATGTAAATGAAATTCATTGTACTTATGATCCCCAAACCAAGGCTGGTAAAACCCCAGATGGAAGAAAGGTAAAAGGTATCATTCATTGGGTAAGTGCAATCAGGTGCATTGATGCGGAAATTAGGCTTTATGATAGATTATTTAAGGTTATAAATCCTTTAGATGGTGAAGACTTCGAAAAAAATATAAATCCTGATTCATGTAAGGTGATGAAAAATGCAAAATTAGAGCGAAGTTTAAAGAAAGCTAAAAATATAGCTTATCAATTTGAAAGGAATGGTTACTTTAAATTGGATAGAAAAAAATCAAAAGATTCTCATCAAGTCTTCAATAGATCTGTCTCTTTACGAGATTCATGGGCAAAAATATTGGCCAAGAAAATTAAGTGAAATCCTTGTTTATTTAGTCTAGATTATGATATAAAAAAAGAAAAGCTTTTATGAGATTAATCAGTCTTTTAAATAAAATAGTTGTATACTTTTTTCTGACTTCTAGTAATCTAGTTGGTAACGACGCATTCACCTATGTTTACCTACTTCCATTCGATAATATTCAAAATGATTCCTCCATAGATTGGATTTCAGTCGGCTTGATTGATATGGCAAAACAGGAATTAAAAGATAAGTATGGTATTCGGCTTAAAGATAAAAATGATCTAGAAATTGTTATGAATGATCGCTCTTTAATGTTAAAGCAACCCATCGGTTCTCGAAATATTTTAATTTTAGGAAAGTACAATAGACAACTTGACAGAATTAATGTAAATATGCAAGCAGTTGATGTCGCTACCTGGGAGGAGCTAGGGAAAAGTCAAATCTCAGAAAGCTATACTAAAATTCCTGCTCTAAATAGAGCAGTTGGTCGTTCACTCTCTGAAATGCTCCAACCTTTTTTACCAATTCAAAAACAAACAAATAAATCGCCATTTACATCGCTAACTATTCCAAAATCCCAGATAAAAAAAGATCCTGTGTCTATTCAATCAAAGAAGGTTGCATCTGAGCTGGATATGCAAATTGCTGAATTGGAGTCTTCTATGGATATATTACTCGGGGCTAAGAAAAGGAAAAAAGAAGAATCAAAAAATGTTCGGAAAAAAGAAATGCCCATTTTTGAATCTGGAGAATGGAGCATGGATTTTGATGTTAACCGGAAAGTAGAGGATAATCCAGCAAATGAGTTGAACACTCAATTATTATCAACTGTTTTGGACCAATTAATTAATAATCCATACGATGTGGAATTACAAAGACCAGAGTTTGAATATCACAAAGATGATGAACTTTACATGACTGTACGATTTCCAATTTT
>CACLYL010000083.1 GCA_902611135.1 uncultured Fidelibacterota bacterium
AGCACCGCCAGTAGCGGAAGGTACTCGATCACCCGTAACACCTAAAGTATCGACAGAGGTGGCCCCTAATAGCCAAGAACAATCGGTTGACACTGCGCCAGATGTCAATCAATTAGTGAGTGAATCTCGCAAGTATAGAAAACGCGCACAAAGTTCAGAAGCTGAACTCGCAAAACTACAAAAGCAGATTGCCAATGATCGTGAAAAACAAATGGAAAAACAAAACGAATGGCAAGCGCTTGCAGAAGAACGTGCAGCCAGATTAGCCGAGCTTGAACCGATAGTGGAACAAGCACGAATTGACGAAGCTGCATTGCGAGAACAAATTCTGAACGATTTAAGTGAGGAAGACCGAGATACCTTTGGCGATCTGCCATTGCCAAAACTTCGCGCTCTTCATCAAAAATTAACTCAAAACAATCAACGATTAGCCGTAGCAAACAACCCGGCAGTCCCAGCGAATGAAGTGCCGGAAGATTGGACAAGCATGGATAGAAATGCTCGTACAAAGAATTGGGCAAAAATTGTTGCTCGCTATCGAAAATAAAAAGGAGTCGTAATGGCTTATACCGCTTTTAGTGGAGATGCTACCCAAGGATCAGCAGTTGGAGATCTGTCGGGTGCGGGTCACGTCGATGTATTTATTCCCGCTCTCTGGGCCGATGGAATATATCGATATTTTGAAAAAAGTCTAGTGTTTAAACCGTTTTTTGACGACTACTCTAGTTTAGTGCAAGGTAAAGGGGATACGATCAACATACCTACTATTCAAGAAGTGGCTGTATCAACCAAAACGGAAAATGCTGGTGTGGCATATTCAGTTAACACAGAAACATCTATTAGTTTACTCATTGATCAACATAAATATGCTGCAAAGCTATTTGAAGATATTGCAATGATTCAAAGTAATGAAGTTCTGTTTGACAAGTATGCAAGATCTATGGCCTATGGTTTAGCCAAAGCTGTAGATACACACATAATGGAAGAGCTTGATGCGATGGGCACAACACAATCATTGGCAGCTGACAACTCTATGTCAAACGCCGATGTTGAAACTGCACTTGGAACTTTGATGTCAAATGACATACCAAAAGAAGAGTGTGCTTTCTTTGTTAATCCATTGATCTATGCTGATTTAATGAACAGTAAAGCATTTGTAGCTGCACCAAATAGTCCAGCTAACTATGCAACTTCTGGAGCATTAGGTAACATAGTCCCAACTGGTTTTGCTGACAATTCTGTTATGCAAACTGGTAATGTAGGTGTGCTTTTTGGAATACCGGTTTTTACAACAAGTATTATTCCAACAACTGCATCAACAGGAACTGAAGTAGGTTATTTAGTTCATAAAAGTGCAATAGCTGTAGCAGTACAGCAAGAGATAAGGCTAAGTAAGTTGGCGTTAGCGTAGGCGACTATGTTAATTATGAGCGCGGAATTAAGCGGGAAAGCTAAGTTGGAAAATAAGCCAACCCGAACCGAAGGCTATAAAAATTATAGTCAGGGGCAGAGCATAGGAGATGCAATAATTCTCCCACGAGGCCGCGCCTACTCACGTAGTAGAAAAGGTATGCCGATACTCCGTAGAAATGCGGAGATGCAAGATAAAAAGCTTGCTATAACATTTGACAAAGCGAATACAGTGTCGATTACCTCGGTACAAAAGTTGTCGCTGATTGTATCTTTGGCGCTAAAGCAACTACTTCAAACCACGTTAAGGGAATTGAGTTTTTAAATCCTTAAAGCGTATTGTTGCATCTAATAAAAAGGGACGACTTTTGTCGTCCCTTTTTGTATTAGTAACAAGGAATTATTATGATCGTATTAAAAAAAGATAATCATTATTGCCATTGCGCAAGTAGAGCAGAAGCTCAAAAACTTGTTAACGATGGTTACGAGGTTACAAAAAATAAATTTGGCGGTCCTAAAATCGTTAAAGAAGTAAAAAAAGCAGCACCAAAAAAGAAGAAGATGTTTAGCAAGAAAAAATAACTTTTAAACATGGCTCGTTCACGGTGTGCCACAACCTTAGAGATGGAGAGAATGTATGGCAACAAGTAATTTACATCATTATACCGCGCAAGAAGCGTTAAACATTATGACCGCAGCTGGTGGTTATGATTATGTCACAAACGCTACCGTCAATGCAAATACCTATTGCGCTATTCAAGCATTATCAACCGATTGTGTCATTAGTGCAACCTCAACTGATACAGATATTTGGGATACACTTACTGACGTTACAATATTAGCTGGTCAAACTATTTATGGTGAATGGTCCAGCGTAACAGTTGCAAATGGTGACTTTGCTTTGGTTTACAGAAAATCTAGTTAGGAGATATTATGGCAGATTTACATAAACGATCCGTACAGGAAGCACTAAACGTTACCGTAGGTGGTGGTTGGAGTGTTAATAGTGCCGGTACAGCTGGATCCAGCGCAGACGTTACGAACACTACGCATCTAGCTTTGGCAAATATGACATCCACGCTTGGGGTTT
>CACLYL010000084.1 GCA_902611135.1 uncultured Fidelibacterota bacterium
CACTGTAACCTCAATTAGACCCGTCACTTTTTCCTCTATTAGGATAGATTCGTTTAATCTTTCAAGTGCATCGAAGGTTTGTGCTGCTAATGTATCGTAAGATGATTTAGAAGCAGGTATTAGACTTTTGATCCACTTTTTTGGGTTAAACCAATTAGGTTTATCAATTTCCCAAAATTGTATTAGGTTAACTGGCTTTTGAAATTTTTTTGAATTCCAATTATTTAGTATTAGTGATTTTTTTAACCTTCGACTATTTACAATGTCTGGGATATTGAAGGTTTGCCCATTTCCACTACCTCCTAATCCAAAACTTTCAGCAATCCCTTGTAAGTTGTTCATCATATTTCCTGAATCAACAAGACTTCCGGCAGGATAAACTGTAATTTTTGATTCAAAGTAGGGAGTAGCGATTAGACTATAAATAATGAAAATAATGGTAATGAAAAATGTACCTTTTATGATAAAGCCTTTTTTATTAAAAAGTAACTTGAAAAGAGAATGTATATCTAAATCAAGACTTGTAGGTTGATTTAGATTATTAATAGAATTATCTTGAGCAATTATTCCTCTCTTTTTTAGCTCCGCAATACGATTTCTTAATGTTTTCTCTGATAAACGATATTTTGTGGCGATTCGATCTCTCTCTTTCGGGTCAACAAGTACTTGTGGATACTCTTTAATTATATCCAAAATCTTTTTTTCATGTAGGGATAATTTCATTTTAAGCTTGCCCAACGTTTTGAATCAATATTATCAAAGTGCCAATAGAGCCTACTGTAGATAAAATATCTTTGAATAGTTGCCAAGAGTCCATTTCCTCCCTTTCCGGAACAAAGATCACATCACCTTTATTTATAATTGCTTGCGATGTATAGGGTAATCTTTGTCCGGTTCCAGACTTTATAACATATTTTTTTCTAGAAGCTCTCTCAGTTTTTCCACCTGCTTTGTTAATGTACTCTTCTATCTTGAAACCCTCATAATGTGGATAGCGACCTGGATGTTTAACCCCTCCAACAATTTCAATAAAGTCTTGTACCTCAGGAATATGTATAATATCGTCTTTTGATATCTTATAATTCAGTAAACCGTTTAACTGATCCATTGATGTTGTTTTTATCATCCCTTTGCTTGTAATAAACCTTGCTTTTATGTAGGCTCTCTCTTCATACGAGCGACTATTTTCATCTATAAATAATATACGCTCCTGCTCATAATCAGGTATCATTGCAATGCTTTGGTTATTGATGTATAATTTACTCTTATCTGCTTTGTCTGTATACCCTCCTGATCTGTCTAAAATGTCCCTAATTGTTGTAGAATCATAATCAATAGAATATGTACCAGGATATTTAACCTCACCAGTTATTTGAATCTGTTCTCGTCGGTTGTGATTATTATTATATTGAACCATTATGTGATCCAATGGTTTTAAAATTAAAGAACCAATATCATCAATATTCAAAGAGAATCTTCTATTAACAACAAAACTATCTAACCTTGTTACTTCAATATTTGAGATACTTTTATTACTTTTAAAGCCTCCAGCTATCTCTATAAGCTGCTCTAAACTTTCATTAGATTTGTATTCATATTCACCTGGAACTTGGATGCCTCCAAAAATATGAACTGATTCCTTTTTAAACGGTAGGACTAATATATCGCCCTGATGTATGTAGGGATTATGAATGTCATCGCCTGATATTTTAAATTTAGTGAGATCAATATCAAGAGTATCTTTATTTCTGATTAATTTAATGTTCCGCATGGATAGTTGAGGATTATAATCTGATTTAATATAATTTAAATAATCCTCATTTTTACTTTTATAATCTTCGTTATCCTTTAATTGATTTTTATCAACATTCTCATCATTAAGCTTCTGATATTCATGCTGATCGTAAATGATCTGACTATAAATTGAAGAAACTCGACTAGCAGCATTAGTTGTGTACAGGCCAGGTTTCTCTAGATGCCCTATGACTTTAATATTAAACTCTCTAATTTCGGATAGCTGAATATGCACCTTGGCGGCAGGGTTTACATCATGAACAAGCTCTTTAAGTCTCTTTAAGGACTCTTTTAAAGAAATACCGTAAATTTTTAGTATTCCAAATGATGGTATCAATATATTTCCGGATGGTGAAACAACTAAGGAGTACATTGATATATCATCACTTGATATGATGTTTATTCTAAAAACATCGCCCGGGCCAACCATGTACACATTGGGATTTATGGTGGCATCAAGTATTGTTTTACCCCTGGACTGATTAATTTCATCTCTAGAACCCTGATGTGATTTACCAGTGTTAAATTTGCTTTGAGCCATTCGAAGCGCATTTATATCAATACTCTGTGCATTCGAAAAACAAAGCAACAAGAACAAAGTCGCTATTCTTTTCATAGTTGTTAAATAATAATCTGTCCTAAAGGCTGGTATTTATTG
>CACLYL010000085.1 GCA_902611135.1 uncultured Fidelibacterota bacterium
TCCTCTTTATTTTTAAACCTATTGGCTTGAATGTTTCTTAATTTTGATGCTAGATCAAATTTTGTTCGTGCAGCTAGCCAATTTGAAAAGTGGTGACTTTTGGCATGGAATATTATTGACTCTATTGGTACTGACCTTATACCATCAATGAGTTCGTTGATATTTCTTGCATTGCTAATCTTTTTTCCTTCTGGATATATAAATGTGAAGTCCCCAAAACCAAAATTTTTAGCAATATAAAGTCTTAAATCTTTAAAAAATGTATTAGAACTTTTATTTAAAAAACCAACACCAAGACTTTTAGAGATTCGTTTATTTTCTGATTCATTTGATTGTAGTACAATTGGCATAGATGGATCTCTTTTCAATACCCATTTAGCAAAAGAAATTCCCGCATTTTTATTTAGCTTATTCTTTTTTGGAAATCTTACATCTGAAATAATTCCGATAATATTTTTTTCATACTTGTTCATTAATCTTTTTGCTGCTTCATAATTTGTTGTAAGTAGTATTTTAGGCCTGCCTCTTAAATACAAGATCTTTTCTGAAAGAGATAGATTTTTATTCATTAAGTGTTTTACTTGAAAAACAATTTCCTTATAAATAAAAGGAAGTATTTTGGAATACATTCTTGGTGAATCTTCAATAATCAAGATTGCTCTTACATCTGAATCAATGATATCTTTAGATGCATTAATTTTATCCTCAATATATTTAATAATTGCTGTAAATACACTTGCATCTCCAGACCAAATAAAGATCCTGTTTATGGATTTCCTAGTGATACTTTTTTGAGGTATCTGCTGAATCTCGGATTCATCAAAAGCTAATAAAACTACTGGTTTCTTTGGATATTCCTTTTTTATCTCTGTGCCAAATGAAATTGGATCGATATCTGCAATTCTGACCATGATAATAACCAAGTCAAACTTCTTAATTTTCATTAATTTAAAACATTCATAAGCTGTAGATACATGTGTCACTCTTGGAGCATAGTTAAAATTCATACCAATATATTCAGTTAGAATTTGTTCAGTTAAATGACCATCCTGCTCAAGAGTAAATGCATCATATGGACTAGCTACAAGTAAAATTTCATGCACCCTGTTTGGCATCAAATCATGAAATGTAATCTGAGATTTTTTTCTAACAAAAAAGTTTGTCATAATATAGTTTTAATAATAAATATCATTAGATAATTTATGGTATTGATATTTACCAATTACATTAATTATACCAATTAAGGTTTAACAAGTTTAAAATTTATAATTAATTATGATAAGATCTCTAAAATCGTTTGATTTAAAAAATAAGAAAATTCTAGTACGTGTTGATTTTAATGTTCCGTTGTCTGGTGAATCGGTTGTTGACAATTTCAGAATTAAATCATCCCTGCCAACGATAAATTATTGCTTAGAAGCGGGTGCTTCATTAGTCTTAATGTCTCATTTAGGTCGTCCAAATGGGAAAAAGATTAAAGAAATGAGCTTGGTGCCCGTAGGTAAAGAACTTGCTAGTTTACTTCAAATGCCGATTAAATTTTCTGAGGATTGTGTTTCGCAAAACGCATTAGATGTTTCATTCGGATTAAAACCTGGGGAAATTCATTTACTTGAAAACTTGCGATTTCACAAAGAAGAGGAAGAAAATGATTATGAATTTTCCGAAAGGTTGGCAAAACATGGACAGATTTTTATAAATGATGCTTTTGGTACATCTCATAGAGTTCATTCTTCAAATGTTGGTGTAATCAGACACTTTAAAAATTTTGGCATCGGTAGTTTAATAGATAAAGAACTCAATTTTCTTGAAAAGATTGTAAAAAAGCCTAAATTGCCATTTAGTGTGATTTTAGGCGGTGCTAAAATTGGATCAAAGATCAATTTAATTAAAAATTTTTTAAATAGAGCAGATAATATTTTAATTGGTGGTGGTATGGCTTTTACATTTTTAAAAGCTAAGAAATATAATGTGGGGTCATCACTGGTTGACGACTCAATGATCCCTATTGCTAAGGAAATTTTAAAGTTAGCCTCTAACAAAAAGGTTAACATCGAATTTCCTATTGATTTAGTTTGCTCAAAAAGTATCGAAGATGGTTCCGTATATGGTAGCTATGATATGAGCGATATCCCTGAAAATTTGATCGGTTTAGATATAGGTCCTAAAACGATAGATAGATTTAAAGATGTACTTCATGATTCAAATACAATTTTATGGAATGGCCCCTTGGGTTTATTTGAAAATAAAAATTTTGAGTCAGGTACATTTGAGATAGCTAAGTATCTGTCAAAAATTAAAATTAATAATAAAAAAATTATTATTGGTGGTGGTGATACGGCTGCTGCAGTATCTAAATTTAATTTGAATAAAGAAATGACCCACGTTTCAACAGGAGGGGGATCATCAATGGAACTTATGAGCGGAA
>CACLYL010000086.1 GCA_902611135.1 uncultured Fidelibacterota bacterium
ATAGATTGAATTCAGAGCCTCTTCTAAAAACCTTTCGCCATTATAGCAATTAACAATTATGCTTACAAGAGGAGTATAACTTTGATCTTTACTTTTAATTTTTGTAGAATTAATTGATTAATTAGAAAAAATTATTACTGAACCTTCATCCTCAGATGAAAAATCTAGTTCCATTAAATCACTGAGGTCTTTTCTTAATTTTAATTTAAATTGATCCTCTACATAAAACATTAAAAATCCTCCGCCTCCAGCACCACATATTTTCCCACCAGTTGCACCTGCATTCAAGCCTTTTTTGTAATAAGAATCAATCGTTGAATTGCTAATATTACTAGAAAGTTGTTTCTTTTTATTCCATCCCTCATGAAGGATAGATCCTACTTTGCTTAGCTTTTTATCAGAATGCTCTATTATATCCCTTAAATCTGGAACTTGGTTTCTCATGTCGATTAGAAAATCCATTTTGTTTATTGTTTCTTTTTTCTGTTCCTCTAAAACTGAACTAGAATCCCTTAATATCCTTGTGTAAAAAAGTAAAATATTTGAGAAAAAATCCCTCTTTTGTACTTTGGTAATATTTAATGGGTCAATTTTTACTTCATTATCTTGATAAAATTCAATTACGTTTAATCCTCCAAATGCAGCAGCATAATGATCCTGCTTTCCAATTGGTCTTTTGAGAATATCAATTTCAATGTGCGCAGCCTCTTCAGCCAACTCCTTTTTTGAAAGTTTCTCCCCTTTTAAAGCATGTAATGCATTTAAAAGCCCTACAGTAAAAGTACTTGAAGAGCCAAGGCCAGTTTTAGCTGGAACATCTGACATTGTAGTTATTTCAATAGGATGATTAATTTTTAATAACTTCAATGTCTCTCTTATTATAGGGTGTTTAATTTCTTCAATTGTATTTACATTTTCAGTTTCAGAATAACTTATACGGATTTTTTGATCTTGCAAGTTATTTTGTCTCTTAACAGTCACATAAACAAATTTATCAATAGAAGTACTCAAAACCATTCCCAATTCATGTTGATAAAATGCTTTTAAATCCGTTCCTCCACCACCTAGACTTATTCTAAAAGGAGTCTTAGAAATAATCATATCTCAACCTTGTTTCAATTCCCAATTATATGGAATATCATTCTCAAAGGGATCTATGTAGGAAATTTCATTTTTATCATGTGGCTCAGACGCACAATTCGCTAAAATAACTTGCTTGTCTCCATATGCTTTATATCCATTTGTAACCTTTGGTGGTATTTGAACCAAGGAATAATTATCTTCCCCAATAAAAAGTTCCATTATTTCACCTTTAGTTCTGGAGTTATCTCGATTATCATATAAAACTAATTTAGCGCGTCCGGAAATAACCGCATTATTTAAAGTCATGCTATCATGGATATGCCAAGCTTTAATTGTCCCCGGCCAAGCACAGGAAAAATAAATCTCACCAAATTTGGTAAAGTGAGAGTCTGTACTCTTCATCATATGCATTATTTTGCCTCTTTCGTCATTTATCTGTTTTAAAGATATTATTTTTACTCCGTCAATCATTTTATATCTCCGTTTGTTTAATTTTTAAAAATCTATTTTATTTAATAGAATCTATATCTAGACCCTCAATATATTCTCTCAATGCAATTTGCCATTCTCTTAATGGACGTTCAATTTTAGAATTTAAGCGAGTTATATTTAACATTTCGCAATCAGGAACATTTGATATCCTCTTAAAATGAGACGAATCTACTCCAAAAACCTTTACATCTAACTTTGCAAATTTTATAATCGCCTCTATATATCCTGCTCTCGATGTCCCACCTAAATTTGCTAGATTATAAACACCCTTACTTTTTTGATTTTTCATTAATGAAATTAAAGCAGCTGAGACATCTTTTGTCCAAGTTGGATTACCAAATTTATCCATTGCCGACTTAACAGATGTCAGTGATTTAACTTCTTTGATCCTTGCAACAACAAAGTTTTTTTTATGGTTAATACTACCTCCATACATCCAACCTGGCCTAACAATTATTGTGTTTGGACAACTTTCAATAGCTATTTTTTCCCCTTTAAATTTAGTTTTTGCATAATTTGTTTTTAAAATGACTGGATCATTTTCCCTGTTGTATCTCTTTTCGTCTCCAAACATGCCACAAGTACTTAAATGAATAAATTTTGCTCCGTAATTGTTGCATGCAATTGCGCAATTTTGAACTGATTCTACATTAATTAATTCTGCAAACTTATAATCTTGATCACATATATCAACTGCTGGTCC
>CACLYL010000087.1 GCA_902611135.1 uncultured Fidelibacterota bacterium
AACAACTTTCGCACTATAATCATCAAGACTAATTTTTATTTTTCTGGGATGGATGATCTCTAAAAACTCAAGTTTATATTTTGAAGGAATAATAATTTTTTCAGGATGCTTTTTAAAATACTGATCAAGAACAAACTCATATTCTTGAGAAATACTCTCAAGATCCAAAACTAATTTAAACCCAACATATTTTTGAACCAAAAAAGCTTTAAAAAGATCCCTACCAGATCCCTCAAGCTTTACCGAGACATATGGTGGTAATTCTTCTCTATAGGCCTTCTGAGCACTTAAATTTCTTGCTTCGATTGGAAAATCAAAAAGCATTTCGTAACGGTCTTTTGAAACGACGAATATCCAGAGGAATAAAGCCACACCAAATGCGCGAAGGTATATTCTTAATCTTTGCTTCGCTTTAGGCTTATTTGACTTATTCACATTTTAAATTAATTTATTTTTAAAATCAAAACCAAATGGGCTTGTCAACTATTTTTCTGAGACTCCATCTTGCTCTGCTTGACTTGCAATTTCGATTAACTCCTTTGGTAGATCTAATTTTTCGCTTGCCTCAACATTTTGATCTTTCAAATATTGTTTTACTTCATTATTTGCTGAATTATTTTTAGATCTTCCAGCTAACTCCTCTTTGAAAAGAATAACTTTTTTATCATCAGGCGATACTTTCATCACTATTCCGGATAAATTTGCACCTATTTCATATTGACTGGCCATCGTTTTTCTATCCTTCTTAGACATTTTCCCGAAAGGAATAATACCTTCAACATCCATTTCTAATTGGATAATAATCCCTTTATCAAGTATTCTTATAATTTTACCACTAACTTCATTTCCTGTTTCATAGAAATTAATAATCTCAGGCCATGGATTTTCCAAAACTTGTCTATAGCCAAGCGAAATTCTTCTATTTTCCCTCGAAATCTCTAATATCGAAACATCAATTTCTTGTCCTTTTTCCAGAATTTCTTTGGGATGTTTAACAACCTTAGTCCAAGATAGATCAGATACGTGTATAAGACCGTCGATACCTTCCTCAAGTTCAGCAAAAGCTCCAAATTGAGTCAAATTCCTTATCTTGCATCTATGTTTTGTGTCCACTAAATATTTTTCTTCAATTAAATCCCATGGATCAGGTTTTAATTGCTTTACTCCGAGACTGATTTTTTTATCTTCCATATCTATTGAAAGTATTTTTGCCTCAACCTCCTCTCCCATTTTATAAACTTCTGAAGGATTTTTTATATGTTTGGTCCAAGAGATTTCAGAAACATGAATTAAACCTTCCACTCCAGGTTCTATCTCAATAAAACAACCATAATTTGTTAAGCTAACAACTTTACCCTTGACTAGATTTCCAACTGGATATTTAATCTCCAGATCTTCCCAAGGGTGAGGAACTAGTTGCTTTAAACCTAATGAGACTCTTTTTCTTTCTTCATCGTATTCAATTACTTTTACTGATATTGTATCATTTAAGCTTATGACCTCAGATGGATGGTTGATTCTACCCCAGGAAATATCTGTTATGTGCAATAGCCCATCAATTCCTCCAAGATCAACAAAGACACCAAAGTCGGTTATATTTTTCACTCTTCCCTCGAGAATAGATCCTACTTCAAGCTCTTGGAATAAAGCATCTCTTTGTTCTTGCAAACTTTCTTCGAGGATAACTTTGTGAGAAACAACAATATTTTTTCTAGATTCATTAAACTTAACTATTCTTAATTCTATGTCTTTATCTAAATAAACATCAAAGTCCATTATTGGTCTTACATCTACTTGAGAACCAGGTAAAAAAGCCTGTACAACTTCTAAATCAACTATTAATCCACCTTTTATTCTTCTGACAACCTTACCTGTTATAATGGTTTGATTCTCAAAGGCATCATTCAACTCTTTCCAGCGTTTCATAAAGTCTGCTTTTTCTTTTGAAAGTATAGTATTCCCGCTAGCATCCTCAATAAATTCTAGATAAACTTCCACTTGATCTCCAATAGATGGTAGTTCCTCTTTTTTGAATTCAGACCTATCAATAATACCTTCACTCTTAAAACCAATATCAATCAATACATCTCTATCATTCATGCCAACAACCCTTCCTTGAATTAAAGAGTTTTCTGTAATTTCAGAAAATGTACCTGAATACATGTCTTCCACATCAGATGGAACTTTTTGTTTTACCAGCGAATTTTCAATTTCATTTTGG
>CACLYL010000088.1 GCA_902611135.1 uncultured Fidelibacterota bacterium
AGTAGAGGCGCGGGAGGTGTAATACCACCTGATGCTACTCTAATTTTTGAAGTTGAGTTAATTGAAGTCGGAGCTTATTAGATCGCCTTAGCCGATGTAGCTCAGTTGGTAGAGCATTTCACTCGTAATGAAAGGGTCGCCTGTTCGAATCAGGTCATCGGCTCTATTTCTTTTTAATCTGATAATACTTTGCTGCCCTCCAAGATCCGTATATTTCGCTAGCATAAATAAATATAGATGCAACCCCAAATATGTTCGCCCTAAAAAAATTGTCTTCTTGGAAATTTTTGTAGGCAGAGTTACCGATAAGGAAGAGGGTTGAAGCTCCAAAGATAGCGTCCCATTTTCTATTGCTGTAAGCACGACCAAAACCAGGAATAAGTAAGGAATATATTGCTGCTAAGCTCGGACTCTTTGATTGAAACAAAAACAATACTCAATGAAGCTAATATACTCCATTCTGGGGCTGGTCTAAATACTAATCAAGCATATCTGCCTGCCATTAAATCGATAAAAGGAAAAAGTATTGCCTTTCTATCATCAAGTGACAGGACTGGCCAGTATAATAATTATCAACCCTATTTAAATGCAGGAGAAAATAAACCCGGGTTTGCATATTTGACGCCTTACTACCTAAAACAACAAATTAAAAATGTTGAAGATTTAGTTGATTTTGTCATAATTGAAATGCATGCTGGAAGTGAATACTCTTACTCTCCGGGCGCAAATTATGATAGTTATGAACCTCCGGAAAACTTTGAAAACTTACGATACAACCCAGCAAGCGCAAGTGGTTACTTAGAAGATCCCTCACTTTACTTAGAAGATGAAGACTATTCCTGGAGATTAGACAGACCTCAAATGTGGGATCGAGCTCTTCGCCACTTTGCTATAGATGAAGGAGCAGAGGCAGTAATTGTTCATCACCCTCACATTATTCAAGGTGTTGAAATCTATAATGGAAAAATTATTGCTCACTCATTAGGTAATTTTATATTTGATCTTAATTATGCTGAAACATTTCCAAGCATGATTCTCCATAGTGAGCTTAGTCAAGATAATCAATTCTTCTATACTATAACTCCCATTTATATAGATGATTATATCCCCAAACCAGCCGAAGGAGAATTAGGAAACTATATTTTGAATTACATTGCTCATAAATCAAAATTTCTTGATACTTATGTGCATGTAAATGAGCATCTAAATACCGCTTTTGTCATAAATGACTCTATAAATATGGCGAGACATGTTCTTGATTATTATCTAGAAGACCTTGAGTGGCAACAGGCTAATTATTACTTTGTATCTAAACCTATCCCTATTCCGGAGGCAGGAAGCCTATCTCACATTTTAAGTAATTTTGATATATTTCAATATCGTCTTGGTAAAGAGTTAGTCTGGATGGGTAATTTTGAAAATGAAGGAAGCTCTTTGTGGAACTTAAATAGTAACAGTGAGTCTTTGCAAGATTCGATTTATAGAAGAGGATCGTCCTCTATTTCACATTTAAGAAGTAGTATCTCTCCTGGAAACATTATTACTAATCTAGATAATAAATTCCCTTACAAAAGCCACTTGAAACATACTCTGCATGGAAAAATTAAAACTGAAAATGGAAAAGAGGTTAATCTAGAAGTAAGACTTTCTGAAAATAGAACAAGTGGGACAATCATTAATGAAAGTTTATATAGTAGTATAAATGGCAATAATGACTGGAAAGAATATTGGAAAAACATAAGTAATTATCAAGAGGTTAACTTTTTCGATATTGTCATGAACTCTGGAGTACCTGATACTGGCTTATCTAAGACATGGTTTGATGATGTTGGTTTAATTCAATGGGACAGTTTGAGATATATGGAAAATCAAATGATTGATGTCAAACATCCCAATAATTACAATTACATTCAATTTTTTACATCAGGTACTCCCAATGAACAAATTCAAATTGCATTGAAAAATACAATAATAGGTGAACTACCTGATCTTAAATCAATTCCAAAATGTACTAAAAACATTATCGCAGTACCTGGATATGCACATTTTTTTGATGAATCCGAAGGCCCGATTGGGAATTGGCTCTGGGAATTTGGAGATAATTCACACTCTACCATAAGACATCCAAGTCACTATTTACAAAATCCAGGAGTTTACAATATTAACTTAACAGTAGTTGGTTTGAATGGATTTTCAGATAGTAAAAGT
>CACLYL010000089.1 GCA_902611135.1 uncultured Fidelibacterota bacterium
GCCTAGCGATAATAATTGAGCGCTAATTATTTGTTCTAAATGTCTAATAGCGATCTGAGATGACCCATATCGATAATTAATAACCTCACCTTGTTCAGTAAATCTAATTTTACCATTCTGAACAACATGAGGAAGACTTAATATTGCCTTATTGCTTTTACCGCCTCCTCGACTAATCGACCCGCCCCTCCCATGAAATATTCTAAAATCAATTTTATAATCAATTAATACTTTACTAATTTTGATTATGGTTTGATTTAAGCAATAATTTGCCATTCCAAAGCCTCCATCTTTGTTACTATCTGAATAACCGAGCATAACTTCCTGAAACATTTTATTGTTTTTTAAAAATAAACTAAAAGCATCATCTTCAATCAATTCTATCAATAATTTTGGGGCATTTTGTAAATCTGAAATTGTCTCATAAAGAGGGACTATTTTTAAGTCAGTAACGATTTTACTACCTTTGAACTTCACTAATCCCGTAAGCTTAGCAATAAAAATAACTTCTAGTATATCGCTTTTTGAATGTGTCATACTAACTATATATGCAGAGATAATTTTTTTATCAATTTTATTCATATCCTTTATTAGTACAAATGTATTAAGGGTTTCTTTTAATAGTTCTGAGGCCTCATATTTTTCAGCGCAAAATGTAAAATTTTCATCATAGATTAATTTTTTCAAAAAATAACACTTCTTTTCTTCATCTAAATTTTTGTAGTCAATTTTAGGCTTTAAAAAAGTGAATATCTCGTTAATTACAGTTTGATGAATCTCTGAATGCTGTCTTATATCTATGCTCATAAAGTGCAAACCGAATATCTTTGATCTAATCAATATTTTATTTAAGTCCCCAAAAATTAAAGAGCTACCTCCATTTAAATTTTCTATATAATTTTTGACCAGCTTTAGATCATTTTGAAAGCTTTTTAGATTGTAATTTATCTGAGATTCATTAACTAGATTTTTATAAAAAAGAGATAATTTTTCTTTAATTAATAATATTTTCAAACGAATTGGTTCATATTGATATTTTCGAATTAGATCATTATCAATTGATATTGCCTTTAAATCCTGATTTATCGAATCATCTAAAAGCGTTTTTTTATGTTCAGGTTCTCTAGATATACTAAAATCTTTGAATAATGTCTCTAAATCTTGTTGGTACATTATTATAAGTGATTTTACTTGAGAGGTGATGGCAAAAAAAGTCGTATGACTATCAACATTTGGATTACCATCTCTATCTCCACCAACCCATGTGTGAAAATTTATAAATTCATGTATATTTACTTCTTTATTATAATATTCAAAAAAAGCTGATTTTAAATTTTCTGCTAATGTTGGAACAGCATCCCAAAGAGAATTTATTGTATTTTTTATTACATTCTGGATCTCCTCCTCCACAGATATTCTATGTCTTCTTACATCATCGGTCAAAAAAATCAACTTACACAACCTCAACGCTTCAGATTTAATTTGATTTTCTTCTCTTTTAATCAAATCATCTGATGTAACCTTTTCAAGCAGGTGCAGTATCTTTCTTTGCTTACTTATTATAGAGTTTCTCTTTGTCTCTGTTGGGTGTGCCGTAAATGTAGGAATAATATTGATTGATCTTAAAATTTGATAAGCATCTTTAAACTTGAATGATTTTTCTTTTAAATGTTTTACTGCTGATTGAATACCATCAACCTTTGGATTTTGATAATTAGATTCTCTATCTCTAATTTTATTAATATGAATTATTTCCTCTAATTCAGCCTGATTCAATAGGTGAAAAAAGGTTCCAATAAATTTTATCATTACCGAAATTTCATGGTTATTCCATTGTTTTAAAGATGAACTGAGCCTAATATGTGTTTTAATGTCATCAGGCCTATTTATTTTTTCTATCATATAACTTTTTAGTATGTTCTTTTTATCATCATTCAAGTCAATCGGACACTTCTCAAGTAGCTCGATTATTAATTTTGATTTTATTTGTAGTCTGTTTGATAAACCACATTTTTGAGAATACTTATATAAATTATCTTTTAGCATTGCTGGCTAATCATTTTTGTTCATAAAAATATTTAAAAGTAGTAGAAATAAAAAAACGGTTATCACAATTTGTGTAACCGTTTT